>CAMTOM010000333.1 GCA_947074125.1 uncultured Desulfovibrionaceae bacterium | reverse complement strand
CCTACCCCAAAATACGAATCTTACAACTGAAAAACCAATGACGTTACCACAGCAGAGCAAAGAACATATACGCGTAACACCAGTCAAAACACTACCTCGTTACTAACAGGTTACCATATTATGTTAGAAAATGTCCTCTCCGACATAAAAGAAAAAGCCTATGGCTATGTTGATGCGATACTTCATGGTATGAAACGCCATCAAGACAGCGCAGAAAAAGTCAGAAACTTTTTTTCCGATGAAGAAAGCAAAGAAGCCTATGACAGGGAACTCAGACGCATCTTCCTGCGTCATCTCTTTGGTAGTGATAAAGGGCATGAACTTGCTGGCAGTATGAGCAAACAAGAATGGCGCGCTGCTGTTCTGCAAGCCAATGCCATGGTTGAAGAAGGCACCATTCCCCGCCTGGAACACAATATCCCTGAGGGACACCATTCTGAGACCTATCTCTATGCGCCTACCTTTGTTATAGAACAGTATCGCTATAAAGACATTGTTTCTCTTCAAAAAAATGATATTTTTCTGGACTGCGGCGCCTGTTTTGGTGAAACAGCCCTTTGGGCCCTCAGCAAAGGAGCAAAAAAAGTTTACTCTTTTGAACCAGACCCCTTTACACGGAACTTCACCGAAAAAAACCTTGCTTCCCAGATAAAAGAACAAAAAGCCACCATCGTCCCCTGTGCTCTGGGAAGTGAAGCTGGCGAGCTGCCTTTCCGGCATAATCCCTCCAGCCCTGCGGCCTCCTCCTGCCATCCAGATGGTAACGTCTCAGTTCCCATTATCTCTCTGGACGACTGGTCCAAAGAAAGCAATGTCATACCAACCTATATCAAAATGGATCTCGAAGGCGCTGAAATCAATGCTCTGGAAGGCGCACGGCAGCTTATCCGCAAGCATAAACCACGCCTGGCCATCGCCCTCTATCATAAAATTGCAGATATGTGGAGAATCCCCCTACTGATAAAGGAGATATATCCCGATTATCATTTTTGGTGCCGCCAATGCGCATACCAGGGAGAGTTCATTCTCTACGCGAAAGACAGCAACGCCTAATCCCTTGCTTCTGTGCGCTTTTGGCAATAGTATACACAAATCCACAGGAGAGTTACCTATGAATACCATTCGCATGCTCGCTCTGACCATATTGCTCTGTCTGTTTTCTTTTTCGTCCTTACTCGCCTGCACAGCTGAAGAATTACAGCAAAAAATTGCCGCATTCGATGCAAAAGTAAAACAGCTCACCCCAGAACAGATGGAAGTGTACTCAAAGGTAATCGAAGAACTTGAGGCAACTCTCCCCAAAAACTCTGAAAACACCAAAGACTACGATGCTGTTTGCAAATTTTACGATGAAGCCATGAATAAATTGCAATAACCAAGGTCACGTAGATTCTCGCGTATACAACAGCTCATTCGGCGAAGAGTGTAATACATTCTTTGCCATATTTTTTATAAAGTAAGAACGTGTATTTACACTACAGCAATAGCGAGCTTTACATTACACAAGACATGTTCAATCAATACACCCTATTACTTAAACAGAAATAGCATAGCAAAATATTTTCCATAGAATAAAAAGTAATGTTCTCTCGTAAAAAACACATGAATACTACATAGACTCTTTCTCGATGTAAAAGCCTTGCATTTTCGAATATTTCGGCGTATTTGTTCATGAGGATAAAAGAAAAACAGAGAGAAATGTGCTTTCTCTGGTATCATCTGCCTGTCCTCCAGAGAAAACTAAGGAGAGCCTCCATGAAAAAACTGCTCTTTCTCCTCGCAGCATGTATATTCTGCTTCAGCGAATGGGATGCCCAGGCTACAGAACCACTCAAATATGTTGTTGTGCGCTCTGATCATCAGGTAAAAACACAGCTACGCGATGAATTGCGTCTTTACATTGTCCTGGCGCACAAAGAAAGTGGAAAAATCAAAGCATTGCCTTTTCAGGAACATCTCAATGGAGCCCAGCTTGCGGCTACCGTTGTTGCTGCTGCAAAGTATCATGCTGAGTATACCCAGGCACCTTATGTTGCTGTTAAACTTTACTCACAAGCCCCCAAAGAAGGCTTTTCTCCAACTATCCTGGCAACCGTGGAATACGCTCAGGATGGTCGCGGTCTGAGCGGTCTCGACATCTGGACATGGCGTAATGTGAACGCAACACCACGAGGGCTTTCAACAAGAGAACGGAATGCAGAGGTCAGCCGCAGAACAGGGAAAAAAGCCCCTGACGGGCAACCTATAACTGCTCCCCCCCTGCTTTTACGCAATCCGGTGAATGTGGATATCCAACAAATACCTCCCATGTCTCCTCTCTAGTCATAGCACACAAAACACGAGAGCAGGCTATCCTGGATAGCCTGCTTTCTTTACATCCAATGAGGTTTGCCTGTTACGTCATTTTCTCCGTTTCCTATCGTACTTCCGCTCAAGTGAACACCCACCTCACCCGAACGTATTGTTTCTGACTTGTTGTGTGCTTTTCTCCTGATGCCTTCTG
>CAMTOM010000332.1 GCA_947074125.1 uncultured Desulfovibrionaceae bacterium | reverse complement strand
GGTGGAATAAGATAAAAGCGTTCGTTAGCGTTATGGATATTGAGGTTATCAAGTTATTCGAAGTCCATACAAATCTTCATCGATCCCTTGAATACCTATATTCTTCTGATGCAAAAGAAATAAGCTCCATTACTGTTGAAATGAATTATTACAATTTGACTGACAATCTAAAATCTACTTATTTTGTTACTATAGGCCAAGTTATAAGTGATGTCCGTAAGTCCTCTTTTTGCTGCTGAAAACAGGCGCTATCGAGCCTTACCACTTGGGGGACAGACGGTGTTCATCATGGATACACGGGATGGCAACATGTGGTTATGGCGTGGACTGGGCAATAATGACGTTGAAGCGTCGGGAGAAAATCCCTCTGTGAGCTATCAGGGGAATGTACAAAAAAATATTCCTTCTTCTAAAAATGCAACACAAAAGAAGGGAAAGGTCGTGCCAAAGAAAGAAATTACAGAAGAGAGTCGTTACTGATAGAGCGATGATGCGCTTCGTATGCTTTCTTTAGAGAGGGTTTTGTAATGAAAATATGGAATATACTCTGTGTTCTTTTATGTATGTGTGTGGTGAGCAATGTTTTTGCTGGAGAAAATACAATGCCAAAGAGCGGGAAGAAAGTTGAGCGGAATGAGGCGCGAAAGGGCGGCGTGCAGATTGGCACGATCAGTTCGGGTTCTTCCTCTGGTGGCGTGAGTCAGAATATCACCATCACTGGCGCGGATGTGCGTGTGGACAAGGGTTCTGTGCAGATTGGCGTGCTGGATGAAGAGACGGCAAAGACGAATCCTGAGCAGAATATCAACGTGAAAGATTTGAAGGTGCAGGTAGAGGGCAAGACCGTGAGGATCAATTCTGCCGAAGATCTGAAGAAGCTCAATGAAGGGCGACTGGATGAGCTGGAAGTGGACGAGTCGGACGATTGATAGATGTTTTCGTTTTCTATAGCGGCTTTGCGGCTCTTGCGTGATGTTTGTGCGATCAATTTGTTTGGGAGGGATGTATATGAAGAAGCTCTGTTTTTTCTTTCTTTTTGCCTTGTGGGCTGGCGCGGCTTTGGCGGCGACGCAGAATATCCAGATTCAGAATTCAAGCATTCAGGCTTCGTCTGGTGGCATTCTTGATATAGGCGTTTTGGAAGGCAGGGGGGGCAGCAATGACTCTCAGAAGGTGAAGCTGCAAAATGCCCAAATCCATGTTCAGGGTGAACATGTCAAAATCAACAGCATTCAGGATGCCCGAAAGCGGGGTTATTAGTTCGCATTGTGATAAGCAATGTACCTTGTAAGGTAAATGCATGTGCATATACGCTACATTGTGTAGAATATATAGATGTCGAGGATTTTTAAAAGGAGAATTATGATGAAAAAGACAGTTGTATTGTTCGCAGGTTTGATGCTGGTAGCATCTTCAGCGCTCGCAGCAGGTAAAATGAGTAATATTACGCAGAATATTCAAATCAAAGATGCTACGATTGAAGCAAAAGGACATAAGGATAGTGAGGTTATAATTGGTGGAATTGGCGAAAGCAGCAAAAGCGTCAATAAGCTTGACCAGATCGTAAATATAAATAAAGGAAAGTCAACAATTGAAGCAAGTGGAGGTGGCAAAGTCCGCATTGCGACTGTAGAAAAATCAAAAATAGATAATGTGACACAGCAGGTTGATATAGAAGATTCAACGATAAGGGCTACTGGTAGTAAGAGTGAAGTAAATATTGCCAGAATTGATGGTGCGGATGCCAGCGGTGGTTTTAGGCAAGATGTCAAAATTCTCAATACTCGACAAGTTGAAGCAAGTGCTGGTGGTAAGCTCAATATAGCTACAGTTAAAGATGCTACGGTAACGAAAGGAGAGCAGAAAGTAACAATCAATAGCGCTACTGTAAAGGCTGAAGGAAATGGTAGCGAGGTGAATATAGCTTCTATATCTGGAAAAGGTACTGTAAATAATCTTAGGCAGACTGTAAATATTACTGGTAAAGATACAACAGTTAAATCGACTGGTGGTGGTAAAATAAATGTTGCTACATTTTCTAGCTCTGATGCAACTGGATCAAATAATAAGCAAGAGGTAATAATACGAAATGGTGCGCAGATTACTTCCTCTGGAAAAAATAGTGAAGTAAATATTGCAACTGTTTCTGGATCAAAAGTGAGTGGTTTAGAGCAAAAAGTAACAATAGATAAGGCTACGATTAGTGCTAAAAATGCTGGGATTGTAGATATTGCAACTATTTCTAATTCAAACATAGCTAGTGTGAAGCAAGAAGTCAGTATTACGAATGGTACTGTTACAGCAGATCAAGGTAAAGTTAGAATTGGAAGTATTGGGTACAAGTAATTTTATAGAGCATAGATAGAATTTATATATTTTTTTCATAGGGGCATGCTATGTATGCTCCTCTGAACTATCCTCAGCGGTTTACGGACGTTTGTATGAAAATATATATCACATTATGTGTTCTTCTGCTTGTCGCGTGTGCTCTGCCGCCATGGTTCTC
>CAMTOM010000331.1 GCA_947074125.1 uncultured Desulfovibrionaceae bacterium | reverse complement strand
TATTACGGTGTGCATACGTGTGGGGCGTTTCCTTGGAGCTGGTTTGCTGGGAAGGGCGCGTACGGCTGCTCGTACAGCCCTGGTAACAGGAATAGGCTGCGCGTGCTGTACGGCATTACTTACCTATGTATTCCGCGCTCCCATAGCGCGTATGTATACAGATGATGCTGTGGTGCTTGCGGTGGCTGTTTCGCTCTTGGTATATGTGACAATATACCAGCTAGCAGATGCAATCCAGACGGTATCGTTAGGGATTTTACGTGCTTATAATGATACACGGGTGATTTCGCTGGTGTGCTTTGTGACGTACGCGCTTATTGGGCTTTCTGTAGGATATGTACTGGCGCGCACACCGCTTTTAGGAGCACCACGAGGAGCGGAAGGTTTTTGGATTGCCTATGTGATTGCGCTTGTATTTGCTTCGTTGTGCTACATTGTACGCATTCGTTATCTGCATCATTTGAGCAAAGAAAATATCGCTTTTCGCATTGCCCGCTAAACAGGCAAAAGAATAACCTCAGGCAGTGTTGGTGAGATCCATTGTTATGAGCAGGGGAGAATGCAGTATATGTATTCTCCTTTTTATTTTTATAGAAAAATGAGATGGGGATTGTTATTTTTCTATTTTTCCGTTTGCTATTCTTTTTTGTCAGTCACGAGAGGATAACCTTCTTGTGTCGAGCTTTCTTGTGGGCAGCAGGGAAGTTTTTGGCACAAAGCCATGCCTTCCTGCAAAGTGTGGGCAACATAGGCATCGTCAAGCAGGTCAAGCAAACCTGAACGGCGCAGTGTTTTCAGTACGTGAGTATTGCCAACAACCAGCACTATTTGCATATCTTTTGCGAGGCAGCGCTCTGTGAAGTGAATCAGTGCGTGTGCTCCAGAAGCATCCAGCCAGAACACACGTGCCAGATGCAGCAGGACGACACGTGCATGCTGTGATTCTTGTTCTCGCAATTGGCGCTCCAGCTCGTTGATAGCCCCAAAACAGAGAGTCCCTTCTATCATATAAATGCACAGGCGCGGACAGTTTTTGAGCCATGGCCATAGTGTCAATTCATCGGCTCCGGCGCGTAAGCGAGTTATAGAAGGATGCGAAGAGCGGTGAATGAATAGTCCCAGCGACAGCAAAACACCCAGCAAAATGGCATGTTCAAGGTCAAGCAGGAGGGCTGAGCCTACTGTGGTGAGAAAAACATATCTGTCCATTCGTGTTGTTACAAGACAGAAGCGTATCTCTTCCCAGTTGATCATGCCAAAGGAAAGCATAAGTAAAATACCCGCCAGCGCAGGTAAGGGTATCCATGCGGCTGCTGGTGCCAGAATGAGAAGAAAAGGAATGACGAAGATGCCAGAAGCAACAGCAGCAAAGCGGGTACGTGCGCCCACAGCCAGATTAAGTGCCGAGCGTGTAAAGGAGCCACAACCTGGCATGCCTGAAGTAAAAGCAGCGGCGATATTGCCCATACCTTGAGCAAAGAGTTCCTGGCTGCCATGAAACTGGTCTTCACGCACGGCAGACAATCGCTTGCCAATGGCGAGCGATTCCACTGCACCCATGAGTGCCAGCGCGAGTGCAGGCGTAAAGAGTTCTCGGATGATTTCCAGGTTGAAGTCTGCTGGGAGTGAAAGAGGAGGAAGACTTTGAGGGATAGCTCCCGTTAACGAAACCCCATGGCTACGAAAGTCCAGGATGACACCTGCAATAGAGAGAAGGAGCAGGGTAAAAAGGGCAGAGGGAAAACGTGTGGAGAATCGTTTGAAAAGCCAGAAACAGAGCATACTTGCCAATGTTACGCCAAGGCTCCAGTAGTTAAATAAGGTGTACTGCGTGAATGTGGCATAGAGTTGCGGGAAAAAGCCAGGTGCAGATTGTATCTGTATGCCCAGTACTGTTTTAAGCTGGCCAGCAGCAATCAAAAGAGCCGCACCTGTGGTAAAGCCCACAATGACAGAATGTGAGACGAAATTTGTCAGATCTCCCAGCCGTGCCATTCCCATAATTATCTGAATAAGACCAGTGAGTAGGGTAAGCCCCATAACATAAGGCAGACGCTCTTCCATAGGGAGTGCGCTCAGGAGTGTCCCTCCCACAGAAAGTTGTGCCAGAGCCGAGAAGAGGATCATGGCAGTTGCGTTGGTTGGACCAGCTACGAGGTAGCGGGAGGAACCCCAAAGGGCTGCGATAATTACGGGTGCTATAGAAGCGTATATGCCATATTGTGGGGGCAGTCCGGCAATAAGTGCGTATGCCATGGCTTGTGGCACGGCAACGAAGGCCACACTCAAGCCAGCAGTCATATCTGCACGTATATCCTGTCGCCATGTACGCAAATCGTCGATAAAAGGAAAAAGACGCTGTAGTAGGGAGGAAAAACGCATAATACTTCCCCTTTACGACAATATAGGTGAAGAAAAAGCGGTTATAAAGAGATATTTATAGCCGCTATATAGTATCTTATCCGAATGGAGATTGGAATACTTACATTTTGTTGGGTGATATGGGGTCGAG
>CAMTOM010000330.1 GCA_947074125.1 uncultured Desulfovibrionaceae bacterium | reverse complement strand
GCGATGAGATTGCTCAGTACCAACAAGCTGCTGCTTCCTTTTGCCGCAGCTTTTCGCTTCTTCACTCAACACAACAAAGGCCATCCCCTTAACAAGGGAATGGCCTTTGCATTTCTCAGCATCTGTAAACAATATCATGAAATAGCGATGTCGTTATACTCTACTCAATAGCGGACAGAACTAAATTTCGCGAGTCTGTCCATATTATGATAAGATTCGATATAGCGTAAGGTTCCTGTTTTACCCCGTATCACAAGAGAATGCGTCACCGCGTGTTTGCCCTTGTAAGCAACACCGCGCAAAAAGTCTCCACCAGAAATACCCGTTGCAGCAAAGAAACAGTCTTCACTACGAACCAGTGAATCAGAAGTCAGCACTTCACGTATATCAATACCCGCTTCATTGATGGCTTCTTTCTCAACATATGACTGCGGATCAAGCCTGGCGAGAATTTCTCCTCCCATCCCCTTAATGGCGCAGGCCGCCAACACTCCTTCCGGCGTACCTCCCGTTCCCATCATGACATCCACTTCCGAACGTGGATCCACTGCCATGAGCGCACCCGCCACATCACCATCGGTATGAAGCTGAATACGCGCACCAGCACGACGAATATCGGCAATCAAGGCTTCATGACGAGGCTTGTCCAGAACAAAAACAACCAGATCCTGTGTGCTTTTTCCGAGAGATTTTGCAATGCTGTCCAAGTTCACACTCACGGGCGCATCCAGATCAACAACCTGACGCGCCTCGCGCGGCACCACAAGTTTTTGCATATAAAAACTTGGACCAGGATCATACATACTGCCTGCCGGAGAAACACCTACAACGGAAATCGCATTGGGACGTCCGAAAGCAAGAAGCGTCGTCCCCTCAACAGGATCAACAGCAACATCCAATGCCACACCATCGCCCATCCCGACAGATTCGCCATTATACAGCATAGGCGCATTATCTTTCTCACCTTCACCGATAACAACTTTTCCCTTGATATGCATGGTAGAAAAGCTCACACGCATGGCCTCAACAGCCGCACCATCACCCGCTTCCTTGGCACCACGTCCAAGCCAGCGAGCAGAGGCAAGAGCGGCTGCTTCCGTAATACGGACAATCTCAAGAGCAAAATTTTTCTCCGGCGCTTCCATACATTTCTCCCGATATTTCTTTTAGAGAAAGGATTTATATTTCATCTTTAAAATGCCATTGATCATTCTAAAAACTCACAGACTATTCTGCTGCCTCAGGTACGCGATACCGCATCACAGCCGGCACCTGCCAGCCAGTACCAAAAGGACAGGAACTCACCTGGATACCAAGTGGCCCCTGACGACGTTTAAACTCTGAAGAAAATAACTTGTTACGCACTTCTACCAGGAGATCTGCCGATACGGCATTCTCTTCCACAGCAGAAGCCCGCGTATATAAAATCCGCTCAACTAATGGATCCAAAACATCGTAGGGAGGAAGGCTATCGGTATCCTTCTGCCCCGGACGCAACTCCGCACTGGGGGCTTTACTAAGAATATTTTGAGGGATGACATCCCTTCCTTCCTGTTGATTATACCAATGGGCAATGCGATACACAAAAGTTTTGGGCACATCAGAAATAACAGCAAGCGCCCCGACACTATCACCATAAAGAGTGCAGTAGCCCATCGCCGATTCTGATTTATTGCCGGTGTTGAGCACAAGAGCCCCTTTACGGTTCGCAAGAGACATGAGCAATGTGCCCCGTATACGCGCCTGTAAATTTTCAAAGGTCACATCACCAGGCTCTTCAGGAAGAGTTGCAAACACAGGCTCAAAAATTGATTCAAAAGCATGCATCATAGATTCGATAGGAAGTGTTACCGTTGTCACACCAAGATTTTCAGCTAACTGAAGGGCATCGGTAATAGAGTCCTGACTGGTATGCGACGCTGGCATAAGCACACCAAGCACATTTTCTGCACCCAGAGCCGTTGCGGCAACAGTACACACCAGGGCAGAATCCATGCCGCCCGAAAGCCCCACAACAGCTTTTTTCATGCCACTCTTATGCACATAGTCCCCAGTACCAAGCACAAGCGCTCTCCAGCACTCTTCTTCAGGAGACTGGCAACTCGAAGCAACAATGGCATCCTCTACCTTCAGAGCAGTGTCGACAACAAGCAAGTCCTCCGCAAAAGCTTTGCCCCTGCCAAGCAAGCGCCCCGTAGCATCAAAGGCAAGACTCTGACCGGAGAAAACAAGATTGTCATTTCCCCCCACAGCATTGACAGAGAATAAATGAACATGATGACGCGCCGCCACATGAGAAAGAAGATGCTCGCGCGTTTCTTCCATTCCTATGAAAAAAGGAGAAGCCGCAAGCTGCACAATCGCATCAACACAACGCCGTACCATTTCCATCAAAGGATTGTGCATGGTACCGTGCTGCATTTTCCAGAACGATGCCGCATCCCAATTGTCTTCACAGACAACACCGCGAAGACCCCACCCTTCAATAGCAACAAGACCGCATGAACGGCCACGATC
>CAMTOM010000329.1 GCA_947074125.1 uncultured Desulfovibrionaceae bacterium | reverse complement strand
CCATTTTTGGGCGGTAGATTCTGGCTGGGGGTTTTGGCTGTGGCAAAGGAAGAATCATTACAAGAAGCTGGGAGAGGGGAGATCGGACAACAGGGTAACCGAGGGAAATATTTACTTCTATTTCTGGAAGATGGTGCAATAAAGGCGTAAGGAGAGAAGTTTGTGTCAGCACAACAGCTCATGTCCTGTCATTCTGGGGAGGAGTGCGTAGCAGCTCTGAAAGTTTTGCCAGTTGTGAGTGCAGGTCAAAACCCTCATAAAAAGAAAGGTGTGTTTTGTGTCCGGAAGGTTGTGAGATGACGTGGCTTTGCGCGCGCCAGCGTTTTTGCCATTCGTGATGTTCTTCGCAGGCCCAGTGCGCTTTTGTCTGTGGTGTTGTGGCGGCAGTGGTGTCGGTATGCAGACAGCATAGAGCGCCTTCTTCCCAAAAGTGTCGCAAAAGAATGTCTTCTGCGGCTGTCAGTGACGAAAAGCCAGCGATAATAACCGTATTCCCCTGCTGTGGATCAAGGAGTGGTGGCAGGGTGCGTTGTGTTGTTCGTGCTATCCGAAACAGTTCTCTGGAGGGCGTTGTCCAGTTGCGCTGTTCAAAAGACTCTTGGTAGGCTGCGTATATTTTCCCCAGAGAGCCCAGCAGTGATGCCGCCAGCGGAGCAACTTCATCATCCGTATATGCGATGTCTGGTGGTGTGAGGTTTTGAATGAAGCACTCTTCAAAGAGATCGGCAAGGCGTCTGCCCCAAGGAATAAAATGTTCCAGAGTCATGTTCTTGAAGACGCTCAGACTGCCTTCAGTGTGTTCTGCCGTATTCTGTACACAGGCATGGAGCAGAGCGATACGGTCAGGGAGACCTGCGGTATATTCTGCTTGTGTGAGGTTATGCAGGCTGCACGCGCTGACGATTTCTTCCAGGGTATATATTTGTGGCAGCAAGCATGGTGTTGTCGTGCATCGGAACAGATCCACAAGATAGCGGCGGGGACGGTTGTGGGGAAGAATGATGCGGGCTTTTGCCATATCCCCATTGCAGAGCGTTATCATGTGTTCTTTAAGGGCAGGGAGAAAAGGCTTTTCCCATGAGAACAGGAGAAAAGGGGCTGGCATCAGAATTCTCCTTCGCCTTGGTGCTGCAAGCATTCCTGATATGAGGCTCCCTCAGTCCATGTGCCCGCTTCTGTTTTCAGGTGCATACACTGCCTGTCGGGGTAAAGCAGAAGGCTATGGATGGGTTTTGTTGTGATATTCTGGAGCAGTCCGGTATAGTCTCGCATCTGTTTTTTGTTTGCCTCGTGGGGTGTGCCGCTTTTGAAGTCAATCACCAGCCAGTGCGCCGGACTCTCTACCAGAAGATCCACGCGCTGTAGTTTTCCTGTGGCATCGGCAATAGTTTGTTCTGGGATACCATGCTGTTTCCAGAAGGGTGCTTCTGGTTGTGCGGCAAACCATGAAAGAGCTTTTTCAAGTTCTTCCTGCAAAAGCACATTGTTGCGTATGGAAGAAGGGTATGCGCGCAAGACTTGTCGGATCACATTAGAGATGTGACTTGTGAGGGAGAGTTCACAATTGTTCTGCCTGCCTTGTCTTTTTGGGGAGGGAAGGAGTGTTCCTTGTTGCGGCCTGGGAGCATCTGTGCTTTTGGGGGACTGTGAGGGCATAGGCAAGATGAGACGCTCCAGACAGGAATGCAATAAGGTACCTCTGTCCGTGGGAGTGAGTATTTCCTGTCCCAGAGGATTGCGAAAAATTTTCAGGCGCGGCAGCCAGCCCATGGGTGCAAGAATTTCTTCGTTCTCTAGGTGTGCTGGTGTGTATGCTTCTGATTCGTTTTGTGTCACATCGTATTCCATGAAAGAGCTTTGCAAAATATTGCTGGGATCTGTCGTGGGGATGTCAGAGGAGAGTGTGCTTATTGTCGCTTTTGCCTCATCTGGCTGAGGTAGTGTTGTGTGCGCTGCCTCTTGTGAGAGTGTTTCCGTCAGCAGGGGCGAGCAGGTGATACTGGCTTGTTCCATCAGAAGGGTAAAAGCCTGCGCGGTTGTTTTGCCTCCTTTAGAGTTCGTTGTATTTGTCTGAAAGCAGAGGAGTTCTTTTTCTGCACGTGTAAGCCCCACGTAAAGCATATTGCATTCTTCCAGTGCGTTCTTGATATAGGATTCATAATACTGCTGGGGCAATTCTTTAGAGCAGGGGACAAGAGTCTGTACCCCTTCGATCTGGACAAGGCAGGGATGGGTATCCGCTTTTATGGTGAAATTTGTCCATGGAAGAATGACAACGGGAAACTGGAGACCTTTTGCCTTATGGATGGTCATAATACGTATGGCATCAATATTTTCTGGCATGGGGATTTTTTCTGTGCCCCCTTTAGCATTCCAGTGGTCGAGAAATGTGGGGATGGTCTGGCGGCCTTCTCGCTCTGCCATATGAAGAATTTCAAGAAAGCGCTGCAAAAAGGTAGCCGCTTCCGGTTCACGCTGTGTTATTTGGGTATGGCGAAACCACTCCTGCACGGCATCATAGGGCGTCATCAA
>CAMTOM010000328.1 GCA_947074125.1 uncultured Desulfovibrionaceae bacterium | reverse complement strand
CCCTAGAGATTGCCCAAGCCGGGAACAAGAGGAGCCAGCTAGCGGAAGCTTAAAGAGGGCGGTGTCCGGATAGACAGATGGCTAACAAAAAAGAACGAGAGCGTGTTGGGAAAAGTGGGCTCTATGTCACATTGCTTCGCAGATCCCCCCGCGCAACGCTTCCGGACAGGAAAAGGGGAGGTCTGCAATGCGCTCTAAGAAAACATCACACACAATAACAATGAAGAATAATTACGTGCCTATCATAATCGCCTACCAGAACATGGACGCAAAAAAAGCGGCGCGAAAACTCGCAACCGCTATATATTCTTGTGGAGCCCTTGACCAGGATTGAACTGGTGACCTCATCCTTACCAAGGATGCACTCTGCCGACTGAGCTACAAGGGCAAAACAACGAAAGATTACCTACCGAAAAGTCGGCAATGCGTCAAGGAAAAAAGCAATTATTCCTCTGAAGAGTTCTGTTTCTCCTGTAAAAGGCCACGCAAGGACTGAAAAAGTCGACGAGCTGCAGCAGGAGGTTTTTGTGCGCTGCTTTCCCGTCGCGCCTCTGCGGCCAGCGCAAATAGCTCCTCCGCTTCCTGAGCGAACATAGCGGTTATATTCTCACGAGTACCTGAGGCATCCGTTATGAGAGCATCACGCAAACGCTCAGCCTGATGAAACAATGCTTTTGAGCGAACATCATCCTGCTGCAAGGCATCCAGACCATTCTGTATGGCTTCGGCATCCATATCACGCATAAGGCGCCCGATAAACTGTAGCTGCCTTCTACGCCCTTCCCGCGAAGATATGCGCTGCAAAAGCGTGTATGCTTCAACCATCTCCGCTGAAAGAGGAAGGGTGCGCAGTGCTTTTGGCGAAAGCGCTGCCAAGCGTTCTCCCAAATCTTGCAAAGCCGTCGCATCCCGCTTTTTCTGTGAACGACTTGGGCGAACACTCTCCCCTTCGTCTACTGTTGTGTCCAACTGGTAGTTATTTTTCTTTGCCATACCCTTCTCCAAAGACACAAAAGCGCACTGCAATAACAAAGCACGCCCTTCTGTGACACTATTACAGATAAATACCAAGCAGCACGCCAATAAACATTACAATGGAAATAGCGCCATTCAAGGTAAAAAATGCCATGTTTATCCGGCTCAGGTCATCCTCCTTCACAAGGCGATGTTCCCAGAAAAGTACAAGAGCAATCAGCGCACATACCGCATACCACGGCCATGAAAGCCCCAGACTCCAACCCCCCAAACAAAGAAATATGGGCACAAGCACATGCGAGAACGCAGCAATCCGCAAAGCACAGGAGATACCAAAACAGGCAGGAACAGAAAACAGCTTCTGTTCCCGATCAAAATTCACATCCTGACAGGAATACAATATATCAAATGAAGCAACCCAAAAGGTCACAGCCCAGAAAAACAATATCGGTGTCAGCGTTACTTCTGGCATAACACTGATCCAGCCGGCCACTGGCGCAAGCCCAAGCGTTGCCCCCAACCAGAAGTGGCACAGCCAGCTAAAGCGTTTTACCAGACTATACAGTGCTGCAAAAAGAAGCGTAGGCAGCGCAAGTAAAAGACACAAAGGATTGAGAGCAGCACAGGAAGCAATAAAAACAACTGCCATCACAAAACAGAAAAACCATGTCTGGGCAAGACTGATCTCGCCTGTCACCAAAGGACGTTTCTGTGTTCGTGGATTGCGAGAATCATACGGTAAATCTACAGCACGATTAAAAGCCATGGCAAAAGAGCGTATGGCAACCATCGCCAGTGTCAGAAAAAACAACTCCCATAAACCAGGCAATCCCCGTGCTGCCATGAATGCTCCTGCCCAGGCATAAGGCAGGGCAAATACAGAATGTTCGATCTTTATCATGCGACAGATATTTTTAAAATTCCCCAAAGGAGCAGCCCAATTCACATTCATGCCCTTTCTCCCCTCATATTCCTAAAAATTTATTCCCAAAGACTCATGCGCCACAATCAGAAGGATCACCATGCAGTTTTTCCAGAGTATGATGCAACGCCCCCACAATGGCTTCCATATTTTCCTTCACAGCCTTGCGACTGCCGGGGAAATTGATGACAAGACTTTTTCCAATAACACCCGCTATCGCTCGCGAAACCACAGCATTTGGGGTTTTTGTCAAACTTGCTGCCATCATCGCCTGCGCTATGCCCGGCAAGGTATAATCAAGAACAGATGCTGTTGTTTGCGGTGAAATATCACGCGGCGCAACACCGGTACCACCTGTGGTGCATACAATATCATAGCCCTGTCCCAACGCCAGTTCAACAAGCAATGAGCGCAGCATGGATGTGTCATCTGGCAGCAAAAAACCCTGAGAATGCGCCAAAGGCAAATGAGCTGCCAGCATTTCTCCAAGAAGAGGCCCACTCTGGTCTTCACGCTCCCCCGCATATCCTTTATCAGAGAGAGTGATCCATGCCACACTCCAGCCAGATTTGCGCAAAGCAAAAGATCTCTCTTCTGCCGTTATCTGTCGTAAGGCTTTGAGGAGTGGACAAGCAAAGGCATGCATTCTGCCCTCCAA
>CAMTOM010000327.1 GCA_947074125.1 uncultured Desulfovibrionaceae bacterium | reverse complement strand
CCCCGAGACGGACCTCACCGTGAGTATGGACGGTGGGGGATTTATGTGGGAAGGTTTTGAATAGGGCGACATATCCCCATAAGCTCAGACGATTCATGACGACGCAAGCCCACACTTCCCAAAAAACGTCGCCACGGCATAAGAAAATAGTCGGGATTGTCTCCATGCAGAAAGTGGACGCTAAGAAGCATTTCTCGTACATGTGCTGTGAGGCGTTCCTGCTCCTCTGCACTGATACGACGACACTCATGTTGTTCCTCTTGAGGCAGGACTTCTCTTGTTACTGATTGGCGTACGCGAGCACATTCATAAAGAAGCAAGAGGATTGACTGAGCCACATTCAAAGAAGAAGCGCCAAAGGTAGGAATCGTTACCAAGCGATGACACAGCTCAATTTCCTCATTGATCAAGCCTTTATCTTCTGGACCAAATACCAGCGAAACCCTGCCGCCTTCTGCAAGGGAACTCTCTGTCTCGTGAGCAGCGCGCTCCGGAGAAAGGATACCCCGCCGCCACCCACCAGTTCGTGCCGTGGTACCGATCACCAGTGTACTTTCCTGAATAGCGGCTGATAAAGAGGGAAAAATGCGGATGTTTTCCAGCAGAGTCTGTCCTTTGGGCGTTGCAAGTGGACGCGCTTTATCAATATCCCACAATTCAGGATCCACCAAAGCAAGTTCACCACAGCCCATATTAGCGCAAGCTCGCGCCGCCATCCCAACATTTTCCGGAAATCGACTCTTTACCATCACAATCTGTACATTATGCAGCACAAGCCTACTCCTCTTCATAAGAGCATATGAGAAACAGTTTCGAGAGAAAAACTTCATCTTCCATAACAAAAAAACCGCTACCCAAGGGGCAGCGGTTTATATGCTTATTGGCGCGGCCGAAGAGATTCGAACTCCTGACCTACAGGTTCGTAGCCTGTTGCTCTATCCAGCTGAGCTACGGCCGCGCGGCAAGGTGGAAAGTATGCAAAATGCCGCTCAAGGTCAAGAATTTTTTTGCTCCTGCATCGCATCGGGAGCATTTTTTCTCTCTCTTTCTACAATTGAGCTGAATAATTTCGCAAGAGTTGATGATGTGGTACCATCCTCAAAAAGCTCTTTCGCATCTTCCTGTGCCTGTTTTCCCATTTTTTGGGCAAACTCTGGCTGCACAAGAAAGCGCTCAATAGCATCAGCCATTTTTTCTTCTGATTCTTGTGGCACAATCAAACCATTCTCTTCATGACGAATAACTTCTGTATGTCCAGGAAAATCCGTCGCAACAATGGGAAGACCATATAACATGGCTTCCTGAAGACTATTGGGCAGTCCACTTTGCATGTGCTTTCCTTGCATAATACTTGTAGCCACAAACAAAGTACTAGAACGAAGCTGCTCTGGAATCTGGTCATGCGCAATAAAACCTTCAAAATGCACATGTTGAGAAAGACCAAGAAACTTCGTGCGATAACGCAATTTACGCAGTTGTGATCCTTCGCCAAGAATATGCACATTCAAGATAATATTTTTCTTCTTCAACAGGGCACATGCCTTAAGCAATATATCCAGCCCTTTGTATTTTTCGAGGCGTCCCATCACAAGAAGACGCAAACTGCGTGGTGTTGACCCTTTTTCTGCAGGAGCAGGAATGGTCAACACATCCCTCAAGAGCAAAAATTTCTTTTCAGGAATCTGCGGAAAACGCTCCCGTAAAAGCTTCTGACTCCATAAGGTATCGCAGCGCACAAAAACAGCCACTTCTGCCATTTTCGCAAAAGAATCTCCTGCCAGTGCCGCTTCTGGCATCCGCACGCCAAAAACAAAAGGAGCATCCAAAGATAAAGCAGCAGACATGGCTAATGGTGCTGTTGCGGTATCTTTAGCATAAATAAGCTCAACGTCATCTTCCTTACCCCAATTCCCCATGAGCGCACCACGAGCAAACAGGGATTTGTTTCGGAAAAAATCACCCCCAGAGAGCTTTTTACGCAATTGCGAGCGGACAGAGCCATGCTCTCTTCCCTTCCAAAATGCCAGGGGAGACTGCAATCGGCGCTGCCAAAAGCCCATGCGACGCACTAACAAAGGCAAGGAATACTGCTTGGCATCATCAAGGTTGCGAAGACTTGACCCTTCACAGGAGTATATCCGTGAAAGCGCTCCTTCGCCATACAATTGCACCACATCCTGTACCGCCGCCGTATCATCAGGCAAAGGGAAATGTTTGACCAGAAGCGCTGTTTGTGCAACACGCGCTCCGATATCCAGTACACTCCCTTCTTCATCTTGCTTGTCTTTATACGAAAGATCCCGCTTGCGACATACCAGCATCCCTTCTTCCAAAGAATACACACTGTCACAAAAATCAGACATGGTCGGGTCATGTGTTACCATGACCATGGCAACCCCACCAGAGTGACACAAGCTGCGGAAATTGTTCATTACCACGCGACTGGTACGGGTATCCAACGCACCAGTAGGCTCGTCAGCCAGCAATACACGTGGATTATTCACCATCGCACGGGCAATCGCCACACGCTGCAGCTGACCACCATACAGACGATTACTGAGATAG
>CAMTOM010000326.1 GCA_947074125.1 uncultured Desulfovibrionaceae bacterium | reverse complement strand
CGTCCACAACTTTTCAAAAGCTTGCAAATAATTATGAGAGAGTTTAGTAAAGAATGAATGCGAGTGGCGCAGTATGCTTCACTCGCTTTGTCTATTGGAGACAGCCCACCAGCGTGGGATCCTTTTATAGATGAAAAAGCTTATTGCTGCTGTGCAGGGGGAGTTTTGGAGCTATCCAGCAAAGCAGGTGGGAGAAACCTTTCTTCAATGCCGCCCCCTTCAGGAGAAGAAGGAGAATCAGGTGCTTGATCCTGCGTTGGTGGCACAAGAATATTCTGAAGTGTTTCCGTTACAGGAGGCATTTCTGTGGGGGATACAGCCGCATTGTCATCAAGTACCTGTGGCGCGTTTTGAGGTTCTGGAGCTGTTTCTGGGGTTGCTTCATCTGTGGGAGTTTGTTGCAGCTCTGGAAGGGCAGCCGCTTTATTCAGATTACGTACATCTTCCAGAGAATACACTTCTTTTCCTTCTAATGAAGGAATAATCCAAAGTGCAACAGGCTGTGCGATCACGACAATCCAGAAGGTCATGACAAGTAAGGCAGCGTGAGGGTGGAATCGTTGTGTGAAGAAGAGCAGAGAGATTCCGGCACAGACAAGAATGATAGAAGGAACATAGATATATGATCCTGTTCTCTCTAAAAGGTGGATAAGTTCTTTAGGGAGGGTCAGTGCAGTGTACTCCATAAACTCCTGATTGGTAATCAGGCTGAGAGTAACACCTGCCAAAATGGCAAACACTGCCGGAAAAAGATAGAAAAGTTTACTCGCCTTATATGAAAGCTGCGAGAGTGCTTTAGCCAGCAGCAAAAAAGCGGCTGGAGCCAGAATGATGGCTTGTGCAGGTGTCTTCCAGAAAAAAGGATAGAGGCAGAGAGTAATCACACAGACAATCCACAGCCAGGCATGTCCCTGTTGTTCTTTGCGACTACTTTTAAGATCACTCCAAAGGTTACGCAGTATGCGTCCCCAGGAAGCGAAGAGAGGGAGGAAGAACCAGGGGAAAAGCATAAAGATGAGCCAGAGATAGGGTTCTTTGGAAAGCTCTGGTTTGAGGAATATATTTTGTGGGATAAGTTGGCTTTCAAGCTCTCTCAGGTAGCCTGGGCTTTGGTTGGTAAAGATGATAGCACCTATCCAGGCAAGCAATATGACAAGCATGATAAAAAAGCCATTGATAGCATCAAAGGCATTGCCCCGTCCATATCTTCCTGTCCAGATTAAGAGGCAGAAGCTGCTTATGAGGGGAATGAGCAGATAGGGAAGTCCCCCGCACAAAAAGCCCAGCGCAGTTAACGAAAAGGCAAAGAGAAGCGAGAGCCAGGCATGATTTTTTCGCCAGCTCCGCACAAAACACGCAAGGGCAAATGCCAAAATTGCTGTTGCCAGGAGGTTGGGCAGGAGTAATGAGGAAAGCGTAAGAAAGCCTGGAGAGGCAAACAGCATCAGGCTGGCAGCAAGAGATGTTGCTGTTCCCAAACCGACGGATATGCCAAATACATAGATTCCTAACAAAAGGAAAAATGAGATGAAAAAGGTCGCCAGAGGGAAAGTCCATGCCTGGTCTGGAGTGATAAAGTTGTATATCAGCCCAAAAAACCAGTAACAAAGGGGATAGCGATAAAAAAGTTCTCCTTCAGGGGCGGCAGTATCCAGGGAAGGAGGGGTCAGCCAGATAGACTGGTCTTGCATTTTAAAGAATGTAGAAACGATTTCCCCTTCCAGTGGAGTATAAAGGGGCTGGAGGTATATCCATGACCAGTGAAGAGTTGCAGTAAGGAGCAGTAGAAAAAAAGGAGCAAGGTGTGCGCAAAGGGTGAAAAGATTTCCTGCGGTACCCATGCGTGGCTTGTCGTGTTCAGGGAAAGCGGTATCATGGAGAGACAGTGGATCTGTCGATGGATCGCTATGTCCGGAAGATGAAGCAGGCTTTAAGTGAAGGGTTTCAGGTGCTGCATCATTACCTTTATTTTCATGTGCCTGTGTTTTTTCCTGATTTTCTGTTGTACGAAGCATCGCGGGATTCAGTACGTATTGTGGATCACTGACGCTATAAACTACAGGTTTTTCATAAGAGGCAGACCAGTCATAAGGATTGCCCAGAAACGCACTGAATTCTTCATGCGAAGCTGAAGGTGGTGGTGTGGGCGCCTGTCCTGTTTGTGCAGTCGTCTGCGCTTGTTGTGTATTTTGCACCATACCTTGTGCAGGAGATGACGGCGTAACGGCAGCTTGTTGCTGTGTTGATGCTGTAGAAGGTACGATGGTATTTTCAGGTTTTTGTTGTGTCATTTCTTGTGTGTTTGGTTGTGACTGGTGTTCTTGAGGTGAGTTTTGTGTTTTTCTGTAAATATAGTTGTTTGCGTTCTTGTAATTTTTTACAGATTGTGTAGCGTGTGCTTCATGGGGCTGTGTATGGGGGATTGCATCATCTGGCTGTTCTTTTTTTATATTTTGTGTATTCATAATAACCCTACGATAAACAGATTTGCTGCTCTTTACTCATACATGAATAAGGGGAGACAATCAAGGCTTGATATGTAGCGCAAATACAAAAAAGAGATAT
>CAMTOM010000325.1 GCA_947074125.1 uncultured Desulfovibrionaceae bacterium | reverse complement strand
CGAAAAAAATAACCAACACACACCTCTTTCATGTGAAAACAGCGATGCAATGCACACTATTCGACTCATGTACCATTGCTGCAACAGCAGCATACGCAATAAAATAACCATCCACAACAATCTACTACAATAAAAAACAGCCACCACAGCACACCCCCATTGCAACTCTTCTTCACTGTGATGACGACTATGAAACTGCACACATTTTCTCAAGACACAGCAGACACAAACTCGCCAACAACGCATCCCTCCTCAATGGCCAGCATCAGACTTCAGTATATTTACAATGCCCTCAATACCTTTGGAGAAAAGTTGCAGCCCACAGACCGCGCCATACTCACCCTTATTCGGATGACACTTGCCTGCATCATTCAGGATGTATGCGAACTGGAGCAACAGCACAGCCTGTCACAGGTACCCCCCTGCCATTCTGGACAAAACACGCCACCTCTCCCATCACTCCCAACCTGTAATCGAATGCAATAAAGGTATCACCTCAAAAAAATATGGAGTCGCAATGCACAACATATCAGAGAGCGCTGATCACACTCCCCCGCCAGCACTGGGGAAAAAAACATACTCATCCTCTCGCAGCGCACACAATACAAAACGTTCTCGCGCATGGAGAAACAGTATTGCTCAGAAGCACAATGAAGGGAAAAAAGTGCGCTCACGCCTTCTGGAACATTTGCCAGAAACGGCACAACTCTTATGGCACACCTTGCAAGATCGCGAAGCCGTTGAAAAACTTCTCGCACATTTTGGCGGAACAAGTGTGCGCATTCCACAAAAACGCCTTCCCGAATCAGATTCGGAGATTATGCAACTCATCGGAGCTGAGCATATGAAAAAGCTTATGCGCGTTTTTGGTGGTACTGTACTCTATATTCCTCAATGCAAAAAAATACTTTCCCCCAAACAGCGCCGCCAGCTTGTCGCAACATACTCCCGTCTTCTTGCAGAGGGAGAATCTGCATTCACCGCCGTGCAAAAACTCGCGCGGCAGCACCAGATCTCTGAACGATGGGTGCGCCATATCGTCAATTCTCCTCTCCAACACCTCCCCCCGCCACAAACGCACTATCTACAATAAGCCCCCTCACAGATTCTTTGCGCATCAATACACTTCACGACACTACTGTTTCCCTGACAAAAAAATCGCTATTGTGCGCAAAAACAAGCATTATTCAAACAATAACAACATCTTGTATATTAGGATGAGTTCCGACTTATTAAAAACGCCCTTTTTGTCAAAGTGCTCCCATACGCGGATTTATACCGCAACAAAGTACACGCAAAGGAGCACATCATGTCAGCAGACTTTTCTCTGGCACACGCATTTACCGCACGATGGGAAGGAGGGCTGGTAAATCATCCCAGTGACCCTGGCGGTATCACTAAATACGGTATTTCTTTCCGGTGGATACAAGATCTCGTACGGCAGGCTCGTGAAGAGTGTTTATTGCGCCATAATACGTGCGATGGATGCGCCAGGAAAGGAAAAACAGACTGTCCCGCATTGGAGCCATATGATTTTGATATGGATGGTGATGTTGATGCAGATGATATCCGCGCCTGTACCAAAGCTCAGGCAGCCCAATTACTTAAAAAACACTTTTGGGACAAAGGGTATTGTACGTCATTCGCATTGCCTATAGCAATTACTCTTTATGACAGCGCTGTTAATATGGGACTTCCCCGCGCAGCACGCCTTCTCCAGGAAGCGCTCAATCTCGTCGCAGAAGCACATCTCAACACATATAAAGGCATTGCTGAGGATGGTATTATCGGCATAAAAACTCGTGCCCTGGCACGCGACCTTAGCGATATTGATATGGATTTTTACACCGCACGCCGTATGCTCGGCTTGCGCGAAAAATACTACCAGACCCTTTGTAAAAAACGCCCTTCCATGAATGTTTTTCTTAAAGGCTGGCAAAAACGTTGTGCCGCATTGCGTTCCTATCTCGCGGAACTGGAGCGCACTTGAGATGGTACACATTCCTGACCTGCCTCCTTCTCAAGACAGAAAAAAGCATTTCACCCGCTTTCAAGAGAACTGGCCTCATTTTCTTGGCTGGGCACTTTCTTTACTGATTATCTGCGAAATAATATTGCGTATCATATTCGCCCCTTTCTTTTTTCCCCATTATCTTGAGAAACTTCCCACAGGAATTGTACAGGAAATACTCCCCCTCCTCCTCGGCCTCATTGGTCTGGGATAATAGGAAACACCATGAATACATTTGCACTTGTTTATGAAGGTGCACCTTACATTATGCTGATTCTTCAAGGTTTGCTGGCCTGGATTTTATGGAATGTACGCCGCTCCTTTATCCATCATGAGATTTTTGACGCGCACACCAATGCAGCAGAAAAACGCTCCTCTCGTCAGGATCACCGCCTTCTTCATTTGGAATAGCAATCCGGATACCACGTCACCCATATTAACCCTTTTTCACTGGCTACCTGTCTCCCTTCCCTGCCTCAACTGCCCAAACGCCTGCACTTGTGCTGCACCGCCCTGAGAATCACATTCGTTCTCCTTTTCCTTCCTCCCGACTCACCCTCCATACTATTCCCTCAC
>CAMTOM010000324.1 GCA_947074125.1 uncultured Desulfovibrionaceae bacterium | reverse complement strand
TTACCGATAAATCATATTCAGCTTGCATATTCAACCAAAAGCGCTCTGTAGTGCCAAAATAGCGAGCCAAGCGAGTAGCCGTATCTGCAGTAACGCCGCGTCGCTGATGAAGAATATCTAAAATACGAGAAGAAGGTACTCCAATTGCGTGCGCAAGAGCATTAGCAGAAATTTGCATGGGAAGTAAAAATTCTTCGCGTAACATTTCACCTGGATGCGTAAATATGCGCTGTATGGATTGCATGGCAATCTCCTAATGGTAATCAACAATTTCTACATGCGAAACGTGGCCATCATGCCAGACAAAACATAATCGCCACTGATTGTTAATGCGTATACTATGTTGCCCGGTTCTGCTTCCTATCAGGGATTCAAGGTGATTACCTGGAGGGATAAGCAGGTCTTTCAGTTCTGCTGCAACATGAAGTTGGTCAAGTTTACGCAAAGCAACCTTTGCAATAGACTGAAAGCGACGACTCTTACCCGTGCGGTATAATTCTTCCGTTTGCTCGCAGGCAAAACTTATAATCATTGTCGCTCCCAATATGCTATCTGAAAAACAGATAACATCAATGCTATGGCTTGTCAAAAATTGAGAGAAAAATGCAGCTCTCTAGCTCAAAATAGGCTCCCTCTGACATAGTCAGGGGGAGCCTATTGGTGCTGTGCTACTTGTGTAAATCGAGGCGTGAAGGAATAGCAGGATGTAAGCACAGGCTTAGCGCGGGGGCAGCACTGACTCTTGTTCGGTGACAGCCCGTTGATGGTGTGTTTGAATGGCAGAATTAAGAAAACTCAAGAGATGCTAAGTACGTAAACGAGTGCTCGGCAAGGCCTCTATAATGACCCTGCCGAGGTGAAGATTCATCTGCTTAAGTCTGTGGGGTATCTATGTTTTTTGTGACATGCCTGTTTTTGTTTTATGCGCAAAACGCGGTGAGGTTTCAGGAGCATAGATTTGGCAGATAATACCGCCAAAAAGTAGCGCGGCAATACATCCGCCAAGGGCGGCATAAATACCGAAATGCTCGTTGACGATGGGGAGCAAAAATGCGCCGCTGGCCGCGCCGATGCGACTCACGGCAATGGAAAAACCTACGCCTGATCCGCGTACTTCCGTGGGGAAGAGTTCGGACGGGTATATGAATTCAATAACAATAGATATGGACAGTACCAGAGAAAAGGCTGTGAGCAGGAACAGAGCCACATAACCTGGCATATCCTGCCAAACTGTCATGACTGTCAAAATTGCGGCTGCGCCGTAAAAAGTCCAGAGCAAAAAAGCCCGACGCGATATACGGCTCATCAGCCAAAGACCAATCAAAACGCCAATTATGGTGAAGGCATTATAAAGAACACCAGAAGCATAGGGATTATCAATCTGCAAGGTACTCAACACTAGGGGCAGAAAAATGCCAATAGCGTAGAAGGGAAGCACCTGACAGGCAAAATGCACGCCGCCTACCAGGGTGTTGGCTCGCAACTCCTTGCTGAACAGACGGAACCATGAAGTTTTTTGTTGCTTCTCTGTGGCCTGGGGCAGGGTAAAGCCTTCGCCGATGTAACGATGGATGATAGCCAGAGCTTCGTCAAAACGCTGCTTGCTCGCCAGCCAGATCGGTGATTCTGGCGAACCGATACGAATGCACAATGCTATTATTCCGGGTATGGCAGAGGTGCATATTACCCAACGCCAGCCGTTCTCAGTTTGTCCAATATCTATCATTAAAAATCCTACAATATAGGCGATGACGTAGCCTATTGTCCAGTTGACAAGAAGCAGGCTCATAATCCTTTCACGCTGGGCTGTGGGGGTCCATTCGCTCAAAAGGGTAATACCAGCAGTGTAATCGGCTCCGATTGCCATACCCAAAGCAAAACGTAGAATAGCAAGTTGCAGAGGCGTGGTCACAAAAAATTGCATGATGGCTAGAATAACGGAAAGCGCCATTGCAAAAACGAAGATGTGTTTTCTGCCAATCCTGTCCGTAATGGATCCAGTGATCAGGCTGCCAAACAAAATACCCAACATGGAACCCGCACCGCAAACCCCCATCCAGAAGCTGCTAAGCCCAAGGGATGTGACAGCATAGCTGAGAGATATACCGACAATACCCAGCGTATAGCCATCGCAGATTTGGCCGGCAAAAGAACCGTAGGTAAGTTTGCGGTGAATGCGGGAGTAAGGCGCAAGTTCATAACTTAGTGATTGCTGGCCCGTCTGTGTCATATAGGTCTCCTTGTTTGCGAGTCCTTCATGGCTCGCTATGGTTGTCTCATGCATTTGCCTGGCGGGCATAAGCGTCTTTACGGTGATGAATGTGCAAATATGTTCACTTAGCCGTTTGCTTTTCTGCGATTCTGGTGACGGGTTTGGGGGTGTTTTTCTTTGTCGTGTAATAGAGGATGTTCTTGTTTCTGATTTCAGGAAACTCCTCTTGCATTGCCTTCCACATGCCGCGGTTCATGACTACCCCCCGTCCGACAAGCGTACTGGCCCACACAACACACAGCGCTCTCACCACTGCCAAACCACCCACAACCAGCAGCCCCACAACCCGCCACCGTCGTGCCAACCCCCACGCCCATTTGAACACCACCGCGCCCGCC
>CAMTOM010000323.1 GCA_947074125.1 uncultured Desulfovibrionaceae bacterium | reverse complement strand
CCTTATTTCTCATCGTTAAAAATAGTTTGGGGCGTGTGATCTCCCCCTAATGGTGTGCAGGGTATCATACCCTGCCTAGTGGGGGTGTGGGGGAGGCGGGGAGCCTCCTCCACATATCTCTTCCCTTCCCCCCTAAATAGCGTCAAAGTGTTGAAACGTCATGATAAGGCCTGCCCGACCTTGTGTAGCAGAACGCAGGGAGGTGGAGAAGCCGAAAAGTTGGCGTAGAGGGGCGAGGCCTTCCATATGTTTTTGACCACCTGAATCTGTCAGGTTTTCTACTCTGCCGCCGCAGGTATTGAAAAGACTGATAGCGGCACCAAGATGAGCTTCAGGAACAGTGATGGTAACGCGCATGATGGGTTCAAGGGCAACGGGTGATGCTTGTGATGCGGCATCCCGCAGTGCTTGTGCTGCGGCCATGCGCAGTCCTGGTAGTGTTGTGATGTTCTTCTGGTAGGGGATATCATCTATGGTAATGTTGATATCCTGTACGGGATAGCCTGTGAGGATGCCACTTTGCAGGCAGTCTGTGAGACCTTCCTGAACAGCTTGCATAGCCGGAACAGGGAGAACTTGTGCGGCTTGCTGGGGAGATGTGGGAAGAAAGTCACCGAAAAGAATGGTATTGCCTTCGCCACGTGTTAAAGGAGAGACCGTTAGACTGACTTCACCAATGTGGCGTTCTTTTCCCAGCTCTTTATCAAAGTGTCCTGTTGCTTTTGCTGATTTTTGAATGGTTTCTCGGAGGACGACCTGCTGATGCCCAACACGGGGACGTATTTTGTATTCGCGTTCCATCCGCTCCAGTATAATATCCAGATGCAGTTCTCCCATTCCAGAGAGCATACGGCTGCCGGATTCTTCGTCAGTCTGGAGGTGAAGAGTCGGGTCTTCATCTATATAACGACTGAGTGCTTCCAGTAATATGCTGTCTTCATCCGCATTACGCGGTTCCAGTTGCAGGGTAATAACGGGCGCATAGGACTGGATATTTTCCAGCAATACAGGATGTTCTTTAAGGCAGTACGTTTCTCCTGTATGTGCTGAACGAAGTCCGATAACGGCAACGATATCACCAGCAACAGCTTCTTCAAGAGGCTCACGCCGATCTGCATGAAGGCGGTAAATGTGGATGGCACGATCCTGAGTTTGCTGGTTGGTATTCCAGCATTGGCTGCCAGAGGGGAGATGTCCGGCGTAGAGGCGCAGGAAGGCAATTTTCTGACCATGTTCCTGGGTAACTTTAAAGACAAGAGCTGCGAGTGGAGCGTCAATGCCAACAGTAAGCGATGCTGGCTTGTCTTTGTGTATCCATGTCATGGGCGGAGAGACTTCTTCTGGTGCGGGGAGGAGCGCTTCAATAGCATCCAGCAGTGGCTGTACGCCTGTATTGCGGAGAGCGGAACCGCAAAAGGTTGGGGTTCCTTTACGTGCGAGACAAACGCGCCGCAGCGCAGACAAAATATCACAGGAACCATATGTGCCGGAAAGATATTGTTCCAGAAAAATATCATCGTTTTCTGCGAGACGTTCCAGAAGGAGATCGCGCCACTTTTGGGCGAGTATGGATTCTTCAGGTGAGAGTGGGAGTCGGGCAAATGTTTTTCCCTGATCTTCGGAGGAGAAAATGTATTTTTCTTCTGTGACCAAATCAATAATGCCAGTAAAGTCTTCTCCTTCGCCAGCAGGAATATTGATAGGGAGGGGGAGTGTTCCAAGGCGTGTCTGCATTTCTTCAAGTACACGTGAAAAGTCAGCACCATTGCGGTCAATTTTATTGATAAAAGCGAGTTTGGGAATGCCAAATTTTTCGGATTGGCGCCAAACAGTTTCCGATTGGGGTTCAACACCTCCGACAGCGCAAAAAACTCCTATGGCGCCATCAAGTATGCGTAAAGAGCGTTCTACCTCAATGGTAAAATCGACGTGTCCTGGGGTGTCTATCAAGTTTATGCGGGAGTCATTCCAGTGACATGTTGTGCAGGCTGAAGCGATGGTGATACCGCGCTCTTGCTCTTCTGGCATAAAGTCCATAGTGGCGGTTCCTTCGTGAACTTCGCCCATTCTGTGGATCTTTTGGGTATAGAAGAGAATACGCTCGCTAAGGGTTGTTTTTCCCGCATCAATATGGGCAATAACACCGATATTGCGTGTGTTCATCGTTATTCTCCAAAAGATGGCGTACAGGTTCCTGCGGCATATATTCCATTAAGAAAGAAATGGGGAGAAAGTTGTGTATGGAGCCAACAGCCTTCCATATGGGGAGCAAAGTGCACTGGAATGGAAGAATGCATAAAAGGTCTGAAGGGGGGGTCTTGTTCAGATGGTATTTTATGCTGGCAGGAAGGTATTTCCATACCAAAAGTGGCATTATGGCGATGCTGTGGTTCTGAAATATGTCCTTCCTGTCAGAACCAGTGAACGTGGTTGTCTGCTCTCTGTGCGAACCGAAGAAATTCTTCTCGGATATCCAGTGGATTGGCCAGAATACGTCGCCATCCTGTTTCTTCGTCCGTGGGGATGGTACGATGCTGTGCTATTTCTCGTTACACGGAAAGCTCTCCCCTGTGCCAGCTATTGGTACGCCACGCGGTGGCTCATCCTTTCGTACGCTCTTTTAACCGGTTCT
>CAMTOM010000322.1 GCA_947074125.1 uncultured Desulfovibrionaceae bacterium | reverse complement strand
TGATTTTCAGGCTGTCACAAACAACTAGAGGCACGTCCCGTGCTGCGGCGAATGTTCGCCATTGTTAGGCTTAGCTGAGGCTGTCTTATGTCGTAGCTGCCTGGGGACGTTTTTTTAGCGGTTGGGGACAGCCTTTTTTGTTCCCCGACTGTGACAATCATCGGAACTTTCGATGATAACCACGGGTGAGGTTGTTATGGCTTCCGGAACTGTATTCCAAACCGACACGTCTTTGCATGGCCAGGAGGAGGCTTCGCAAATGGCTGGGGTGTCGCAAGTGGAAGAGAGAGCAGTTGTACGGCAGGAAAACGCCCGGACTCTTTTGAGGACTGGACAGGAAACTGTGGAAGAACTGGTGGGGACATCCGCAGCAAAATCTGTCGGAGCCAAAGTGAATATCGTGATGCCTGAAGAGACATCTGCCCCTGCGGCAGAAGAGGTCATTCTGGGGCACTGGGGAAGCCTTGGTAATGTGACTGAAAGCGCTATGAGCGAAGAGTCTTCAGAGTCCGTTGCGGTAACGCCAGTACATGCGAGTCCTGAAAATGGAGGCGTAGCACGTGAGAGTGGTGTTTTACGCCTTGATCAAGAACAAAAGAGCGCCGTTGATGGATTGCCTCCTTTGGTAGATGGAGGCGCTTTAGGCGCATCACAGGGAACGCCAGTGAGAAGCCTTGCACAGAGTGCATCGAGAGAAGAAGCCTCTGCTGCGCAAGGTGTGCAGGTTGTGAACAGCTTTGATGATGAGGAAGGTCCTGGAGGTACAGGGTCTTTGGGAATGAATGTTCTGCTGCGTTTCAAGTCTGGTGCGGATATGAGTGCGCTGGATGCTGTTCATGCTGCTGCAAGCGTTCATACCGGTAAAGCTGTTAGGAACCTTGGTTCTCTTGGGGGAAACGAAGCGGATGGTATGATTATTGATCCTCAGGATTTTATGAATAATGCTATTCCTGCTACTGAGGAATCACCTGCCACGGCTGCAAATGCGTGGGCATCTGTGGACTTTGAGGAAAACTTTGCTTTTCTGCCGATGGGAACAGACAAGAATATCGCAGACAACTCCTTGCTCAATCTTACGGATGTGGGGACATTGCAGGAAGATTGCGCCACATACGGTCGACGTTGTGGTTAGTTGCCAGGGAGTATGATTCTCTCCCGGCTTGTTATCAAGCTGGAGACGGGGGGAGGATAGCGGGACACGTGATTGGGGAAGGAGAGAGCGCGTGTCCCGCATAATAAAAATGTTCCGAGACTTCTACTGGAGGGGGGAGGACGAGCACACGTGTGCGTTGCGTGCGGGGAATATATCCGCCATGCTGCGTAGCGTGTGCTCTGTTTTTTTAAGGAAAGTGCAATGCTGTTCGAAAAAAATGATTATATACTTCACGCCCGCCTTATGGTGGATATGCGTGGTGAATCGCCTGCTCGTGAAGAGAAGGCGCTTTTACGTTCTCTTGCCATACGAGAGAATATGTGTGTGCGGGTACACAATGGACGTATTATTTCAGTGAGTTCGTGGAAAGCATCATCTTTGCCTGAAGCCGTTCCGGTCTATGCTATTGACGATGCCTTGCTTATGCCCGCAGTGGTCAACGCCCACAGCCATTTGCAGCTTTCCCACCTTGCGGGAAAGACGCGCTGGAACGAGGGTTTTAGCGTTTGGCTTGCTTCCTTGATTCCCTTATTGCGAATGCCATTGGATAGGGATGCGATATTGTCTGTTGTGCAGGAAATAGAAAAAAGCGGTACTGCCATTGTTGGTGATTATACGGGACACGGCATGGCGGCGGTGGCAGATGCCGTGAAAGATTCGGATGTGGCATGTCAGTTTTTTTGCGAATGGTTTGGTTTTGCCGCACCTTTTATTGATAATGAACGTCCCTGGCCGCCGCGCTGTCGCGAATTTTTCCGAAAAGGCGGATGCACAGGAGAAACACGAGATGCTAGTGTAGCGCCTTCGGCAGAAAATCTCTTTATGCAGGCAGCTCCTTGTGGGCACGCACTTTACTCAACAGATGCTGTTGTATTGCGTGATATTCATGCGTGGTGTCGTGAGCAACATAAGCCCTTCAGCCTGCATCTTGCGGAATCGCCAGAAGAAACTGAAGCCCTCATTTCTGGACAGGGGGCACTGGTAGATCTTTATAAAGAAAGTGTTTTGCCTGAGGGCTGGCAGGCGCCACATATGGAGCCAGTACAATACGCAGATAGTCTTGGATTGCTGGATTCCGGTACACTGGCGGTACATGGGGTGCATTGTGATGCTGCTGCCCGTACGTTACTCGCAGAAAAAGGAGTGAATCTCTGTCTATGCCCGCGCTCGAACCGCAATCTTGCTGTGGGAGAGGCTGATATCACAGGCTTGATGCGAGCTGGTGTACTGCTTTGTCTGGGAACGGACGGGCTGACCTCCAATCAGGATCTGGATGTTCGTCAGGAAGCGCGCTATCCTCATGAACACAACACTATTCCCTGGCGCGTTTTGATACGTATGCTGACCTGTAATTGTATTCACGCTTTGGGCCGGCAGTGCCATGGCATTTGTGTTGTTTCCAAAGGCCTCTTTTGTGTGTTGCCTCGGGTCTCGCTGGGACAAGCAATATAAGTCACGGGAGGGGGTCCCTGGTTGTCCGGCCTTCCTTGT
>CAMTOM010000321.1 GCA_947074125.1 uncultured Desulfovibrionaceae bacterium | reverse complement strand
TGTGTGATCACAACATGGAGCTCGCCTGGAAACATATCGCGAAACCCTCGCATTGGAGGGCAAGCCAACGGAAATTCCCAGCGAAGTCATCATTGATGTCTCCAAGATGGGTAACAACAGCTCTATCTCGGTGGCAGATATCCAGCTCCCTGACAATGTGAGCGCGATATACGACCGTAACTTCGCTATGGTCAGCGTCACTTCGAAAGAAGCTGCAGCTGAAAATACTGAAGAAAGCGCCAGCTAGCTTCTCAAGACAATATCGCTATAAAGCCGGCTTCGTTCTGCGAAGTCGGCTTTCATTACACAAACTATGCACTACTTTTCTTTCCCTGCTTCTATAGAGACCTTTCTCGCACAAGCTGAGATAGTCATGATCGAGAGTACTGGCGTACCTGTTGCCCTTTCCGTCTGGAAACAGCAGTACGATGCGCCTGCACTCCTCTTTCACCCTGGTACCATGACCTCTCCGCTCCAATATCTTCTTCTTTTGCAGGCTTTCTGGAAGTGCGGCTTTCATACCATAGGACTGCATCACCTCTCTCATGGATCCAGTCCCAAAAAACATTATCTTTTCACCTTTGATGACCTTCTTCAAAACGGACTTGATGCAGAAAGCTGGATACGAAACAATCTCAGCAAAACAATTATCGTTACGGGTCACAGTCAGGGCGGAATCCTCACTCTGGCTCATGCGGGCACATCACAGCACCTGAGCGCCGCTTTTTCTCTCTGTGCCCTCCTGCCACAAGAGGCAGAAGCTATTTCTGTGACACGCTTTGCCGCTTTTGCCGCACAGCGCGAACGCATCCTCAAAATACTCAGCGTGTGCAACACATGTATACCGTGGCTGCCAGTCACTATCCCCAACTATCTTTCTCTATCCAAAGTTTTCCATGGTGCTCATTCCATACTTATGCTCCGCAATAAAATGCGCTTTACCTATCCCTTGCGATATATCTATTCACTTTTCAGCGCGAAGCTCCCCACTCGTCTTTTCTGTCCTTATGAACTGATGACAGCAGAAAATGACGCCCTTTTTACACCAGAACTTTCCCAGAAGGTCTTCGCAGCTCTTGAAGCTCCCACTAAAAAGCTCACCTTTCTTTCTGGCGGAGGACACATGGCACCCATTTCACGCCATTACTGTGAAAACATCGCGCACCATATCACGGCTTCTTGCGCAGGACTTGGTATTCCTATCCGGATGGGCATCTAACACAATGTCATTCTTTCGTTCTCTTTTCAGACCATTCGATCAACAGCCTGAAGGACATTCGATGAAATATACAGGTGTCATCGCCGGATTGGGTAATCCTGGCTCACAATATCATGGTACACGGCATAATATGGGTTTCATGGCTGTAGATTCGCTGCTGGAACATACACAGCGTGAAGGTCGCGTGGAAGAGCTTTCTGGGGCAAAGTACAAGTCAGAACTCTGGCAATGTTCTTTGCCAGAAATAAGCACATGGCTCATGCTCAAACCACAGACGTTTATGAATTTGAGTGGTGAGGCTGTGCAGCCCCTGCTCGCCTGGCATAAAATACCACCAGCCTCGTTGCTGGTCATACATGATGACCTTGATATTCCCCCAGGCGATGTGCGTTTCAAGCTTGGGGGCGGTGATGCCGGACACAATGGCCTCAAATCCATTACCCAACTTCTTGGAACAGCCGATTACTATCGTTTGCGTGTTGGTATTGGTCGTCCTCTTATCCGTGAAGACGTTACACGCTGGGTACTGTCGCGTCCAAGCCCTGATGCTATTGCGGCTCTCAATGCTATTTGGCCTGTGGTGCGGCAAAGCAGCCTTCTTTTTCTTTCAGAGGGCTCCAGCGCTGTTATGAATTTCCTCAAAAATGCGAAAAAAAAGGAGCAGAAGGATAAGCCTTCCACTCCTAAATAGTCTATTCAATTCTACACTGCGCAAGACAGGGAAAAAAGAAAAACGAAAACACTCAAAAACCAATACTGTTTCCCTTATTCTGCCCCACCCTCATCCAGAATTTCTGAGACATCAATGCGCTCTCCGCGCTCTGTGTGGGCAAAAATCGTCACATAACTGATCCCTTCATCATCCTGAACAGTCCCTTGTTCAAACTGTTTGATGCCAGAAAGCCCCGAAAGCCGCCCAGAACTGGTGAATGTGAAGTCATCACCAATACCTTCCATAACATTCACATATTCCGCACTACCATTATCACACACCAACAGTATATACGGGAAAACATCCTGTCCCACACTACCCACAAAAACATCCTTCACAGGACAGCGAATACCTGCCACTGTATAGATTCTGGAGTAATCAATAGGCTGTGTTGCGTATTCACTGTATTCATCTGTCAGTGACGGACTGATTTGTACAGTCACGGAAGAACCTTCAAGGCGTGCCGTAACAAAGGCATGACTACTGGTACGTGTAGCAACTTTTCGTGATGACTGTTTTGCAGAGGGTTCTTCTGGCTTTTTTGAAGATCCGGCACATCCTCCTAAAAACAAGCTGCATACAACAACCATGAGAGAAGCATACTTCAATATAAAACTTTTATCCACAATACGTCCTCCTCTTATAGAATATGCGCATACACTACATCACATCAACCCAGTTACAGTTATTCAAATCAATCAATCTTGTGGTATA
>CAMTOM010000320.1 GCA_947074125.1 uncultured Desulfovibrionaceae bacterium | reverse complement strand
CTTCAGAATAGGTATACTGGCTGGTGGTGCGACAGAATCATCTGTGAGCGCTCTTAATGCCAATAATGATGAGGCATTGCAATTATCAAGCAGCCTGGAAATCCTGGTGAGCGCTTCATAATAGCATCTTATATCACCTTGTTTATGTGGCGACCGCCCCAAACCCCACGAGTGTTTGGTGCGGTTTTTTTGTGCATACAATAAAAGATTAATATGTAAATTTTATATTTTTATGTATCGATATTTTTGTAAATTTTGTAATTTATTCTGTTTTTTATAAAACAGCTTGACGAATAGTTTCTGTTTGTGTAGTTTGTAATTGAAGATATGAATGATGAGTCTGCTGAATATATTTTTTGTGTGACATCTGACCGCATATGAATGGTTGGATGGATCAAGCCTGGTTGATGTCTTCAGGCTGTCACAATCAGTGAGTTTTGTGTGTGGTTGGTACTGTTTTGGCTCTCTCGTGCAGGGTTGCTGGGGTAGCGTTATGCTATTTTGAGAGGCTGGAACATGTATTCGGGGTGATCTGAGCATTATCAGGTCCATACACAGGCTTTCGTATGGATTGAGGCAGCCTTTTGTTTTGTGGTACTCTTTGTTGTTATTTAGTTACGCTGTGAGGTGTGCGATGTCTGTAAGCGAAGCTCTCTTATTAATACGTCCTGCTGCTGGTGAAGCTGTAAAAATTTCACCTGAAAGTCGTGTCATCAGTATCCAGTTTCCTCTTACTGAAGCTTCGATTGCGAGAGAAAATCTGGATCTTGTGTACACCTTTGATGATGGTGGTCAGATTGTACTGAAAAATTTCTATACGTTATTTTCTCATGAAAATTTGCCAGAATTTATTGTGAATGGAGAAAGCCTCGCTGGTCTTAATTTCCTGAAGACGCTGGGAGAAGATCTGCTTCCTGCTGCAAGTCAGGAGGCGGCAGGAGGAGTGTTCGGTGGTGGTGCGTTTTTCTCCAGCCCTTCTATCGCTTTGGAAAGTGGAATTGAGCATCTTGGAGGATTGCAATGGGGAATGCAGCAAGAAAGTACCTCTATTGATTCTCTCATTGTGGTTCGTCCTGCTGATACAGAAATATCTTCTCCCTTGCGTTTCCCTCAGGCTGAGGCTGAACCGCAACCCCTGCCAGAGCCTTATCCCGCGCCGGAGATTTTTTCTCTTTCTCTTAAGATGAGCGTAGATGAAAGCAGGCTGGCGGGTGGTTCCAGAAATACTTCCGGTACAAATGAAACTGCTATTGCCGGAGAGTTCACCATCAACTTGCATGGTGATACTGGCGTACTGACGATCTCTGGCAAGGATTTTATTTTGGATGCCAATGGTAATGCGGATATTCCTGCTGGAGGACTCAGTTGGGGCGTTAACGGTGGAACACTGACAGTAACAGGCATTTCTGATGGAAAGGTGTCTTATGTTTATGAGCTTGATGCACCTCAAGATCATTCTCGTGGTCCTGTGAGTGAATCGATCACAGTAACGGTCACGACAAGCTCTGGCCAGTCTGTTACAGATACCATTGTTTTTGATGTTGTTGATGATGGGCCTGTTGCTGCTGATGACACTAATATGGTGGATGAGCTCGCTGCGCTTGCCGGATATACAAGCACGGTAAGTGTCCTGGACAATGACACACCTGGTGGTGATGGTCACATCACAATCAATGGGGCTGGCACACCTGTTGTAGGGCTGTATGGTACACTGGTGATGCATCCAGATGGAACGTATACCTACACGCAGCATCCTGATGTGAATGTTCCGTCAGGATCGGTATGGACAGACTCCTTCACCTACACCATTACAGATGCTGATGGGAGTACATCAACGGCCTCTCTGGATATCAATCTGAAGGGGCAGGTAAGCCTGCCCAAGCCAGGACTTACCCTGACAGGTAATGGTTCACTGGCTGTGGATGAAAGCCAGCTTCCTGACGGTTCTCAAAATACTTCTGGAGACAATGATGCTACAACATCCAGTACTATCGTGGTCGATTTGTACGGGCATACAGGTGTCGTAACAGTACATGGTACAGAGTTTGTATTGGATGCCCATGGCAATGCGGATGTGCCCGCCGGAGGTGTGGCAATTGTCACAGACAAGGGAATCCTGACTGTAACGGGTATTTCCGGTGGCAGCATTTCCTATACCTATACACTGGCAGGAACACAGGATCACTCTGGCGGCGCGGTGAAGGAATCTGTTGTTGTTACAGTAACCGATGAAGATGGTCAGTCTGTTACAGATACCATTATTCTCAATGTTACGGACGATGCGCCACTTCCTGTTAATGACAGTCAGGCTGTGAATGAGATAGAAGCTCTTTCTGGCTTTACCAGTACAACGAGTGTTCTGGATAATGATGCGTATGGCAGTGATGGTGGCAGCCATATTGTCAGTGGTATTGGTGTAGGTACTGGGCCACATAGTGGCGGTATTGGAACAAACATTGTGGGTACCTATGGTACACTGGTTATGAATGCCGATGGAACATATTCCTATAAGCTGAACCCTGCGGTAGATATCCCTGAAGGTGAGGTCTGGACAGATTCCTTTACCTATACCATTACCGAGTCTTATGGCTCCACTTCGAGTGCTCGCTTTAATGGTACCTTGAATGGTACGGCACCGTCACCCTGGGTT
>CAMTOM010000319.1 GCA_947074125.1 uncultured Desulfovibrionaceae bacterium | reverse complement strand
AAGCACAATACGCAAATGGGCAGCAGCGCTCAAAAAGTTCCCTTCCCCCAAAGAAGATATACTCACAAAAGCAAATGGACAGCTCCCCCAAGAAGTCTCTACTCAAAAGAGTAAAAGCAAAGCTTTGTTTAAAAATCAAAACGAGAGTATAGCAATTCCTCTACGTTGTTTGAAGTATAACGCGCTTTTCCTGTTCGAGGCGGCGAGCTGTTTTAACGATTTTCTGCTGTGCTGCTTCGACATCAATGAGTGGGATGGAGCCAAGAATATTAAGTTCTTTTTTAAGGAGTTCTGCGGCACTTTCGGGCATATTGCGGAAAATGCGTTGACGCAGTTCCTCAGTGGCACCATGCAGTGCCAGAGTGAGCGTTTCGTTATTTATTTCTGAGAGAATTTCACGAAGATTTTTATTATCCAATTTTGCGCAGTCTTCGAAGAGGAACATCTTACTGTGGATGTCGTTTGCCATTTCTGTGGAGTCTTGGCTGAGTTCTGATAAAAGTGCGTCTTGTGTGTTTTTATCAACAGCGTTCAGGATTTCTGCAACAGAACGGGTTCCTCCCATACGCCATTCATCTTTGGAGGCAATGGCAGCGAGCTGGTTTTTCAGGACAGTATCGACTTCCAGGAGCATTTCTTCTGAGACGCTTTCAAGGGTTGCCAGACGGTGCAAAATTTCAGCACGGTTGCTTGAGGGGAGATGCGTGAGCCAGACAGCAGCTTGATCTGCAGGAAGGTAGCCCAGGATAAGACCAACTGTTTGTGGATGCTCGTGTTGCAATAGTGGCGCAAGCAGGCGGGGATTTGCCATTTGCAGATCTTTAAAGGGGGTTGGAGAGGCGTCAAGGCGCAGCAGACCAAGGGTATATTCTGCGGCATCTGGGTCAACGTTTTGCATGAGAAGACGTTTGACAGCGTCCTGGCCTCCACTGATAACATTGATATGCTCTGTCAAATGAGAGTCAAATTCGCGCAGAATTTCTTCTGCGTTTTCTTTGGGTAGTTTTTCAAGATCTTTTATTGCTTTTGAAATATGAGCAATTTCCTGGCGTTGCATTACCTTAAAGAGGTTAGCTGTGAAGGAATTGTCCATAGAAAGCAGTAGGCCTGCTGTTTTTTGAGGACCTGTAAAACCATTGGAAAGAGCTTTTTGAGCCAGCCACATACGTACAACGGTGACAGTTTGGGACATGTGCTTGGCTGAGTGTGCCACGATACGATTTTTGACAGTTTCAAGATCTTCAATCTGGCTATCTGTGTTCGAAGCAATATCCTGGTTTGCAGGGAGCTCAGCGTAAGATGAGCTGGCGGTATCTGTTTGGGAGAGTTTCTTTTTTCTGGACAGCAAAAGAAACAGTACAGTTCCTACAAGCAAAAGGAGGGCAAAACACAACAAAGAATAGAGTAAGTATTTGTTAGTTGACGAAGAGGAAAGCGGGACAGTAGTGAGGGGAGATTTATTTGTTTTTGTAATAGATTTTTCAATAGTTTGAGGTGCAGTATTCACTACTGGTGAGGAAGAAGTGGCTGTATGGGAGTCCTGTCGTAATATAGGGGAGCGTATAATATCTGTACCTTCTGTTTCCTCTGAAGCAGGAGTTGTGGTGTCTGCTGAAGGTGTCATTTCATTGTAGGGAGCAATATCGTGAGTTATGAAGTCAGGGGTTATCGTTGATGCAGAAGGTTCTGAGAGGGAAGTTTCATCAAGACCGGAAGAGAGAGAATCTACAGAGGCACTTTCAGGCGTTGTTTCTGAAGATGTGATAGAAGAAGCTTCGGAAATTTGTGTTGTTGCATCATCTGGTAATGTTGATGTTTCCGCTGTGGTTTCGCTGGTATCTGAGGTGAGAGCATCTGTGGGAAGTAATTCTGTGGTATTGGTAGCAGGTGTTTCAGTAGCAGCTTCTTGTTCGGCGGAAAGCAGGGAAGATTCTGTTGTCGTCGTGGTTTCTTTCGTGGGGTCTTCAGTTGTTATTACCGTTGATGAAGAAGAGGTTTCTGTTGTGTCCTGGAGAGTTGTGACGCCAACGAGAGCCCGTGGTGCAGGGGTGGTACGTGCTTGAGGCTTGACATTATTTCGAGTTTGTGTCGCAGTGCGTCCTTTTAAAGTCGGTGCTGTGGGGGAAATGATGATGCTTTTTTGTGGCAGTAAAGAATTTACTTCACTTGATGTTTGTTGTGGTAAAAGGCTTTCCGGCAGCAATGATGATGCTGGTGAGCACGTGAGTCCTTTACGCTCAAGATATGAACGTACGCGAGAGGCTCTGGAAGCGGGTACCATGATGGAAAAGTCTTTTCGACTGAAGAGATGCGGGATTTTGGCTTCCTGGAGCGAATTGACAATCTGACGTGCTTCTTTCGGCGTGAGATCGCTGCACAAACGCCTGTAGTTATTGGCACCAGCCGTAGCGGCAGATGATGTTGTATGGCAGAGGGGTATAGCGATGCTGATACCGCACAGAAGGCAGATGCAGGCAATTTTCACAAAAGGGAATCGAGATGTGTTTGAGCGAAAAATAGCAATAATGGGCATGTTCATACCTCAAGTAAGAAATAGTGCGGCGGATTGATATATATGTTCCGCAGTAGCAAAGAACATGCCTATATAGGAGCGGGAAGATATTTTTTAAAAAAAAGAAAGAAAGTCGCTTGCGTTTTCAGA
>CAMTOM010000318.1 GCA_947074125.1 uncultured Desulfovibrionaceae bacterium | reverse complement strand
GCGCACGCCTTCGAACAAGTGCCTTCTCAGGGTTTGCGTGTGGTGGACTCACCGGAGGAGCATGACATCCGTGAGTGCTTAGTGACGTCGCAGAAGCCGGGTTGTTGCGTTGGTCAATAGATACAGTATCGACAGTAATGTGATAATAAGATAGAAAACAAAGCGTGCGTAAGCTCGCTTTGCTATTGCTTATTATTGAAGGCATGAAATATACTGTGTGGCAGAGAGGGGCAGTACGTGAGCCTCTTTTGGGGCAGCCTCAAGGGGATTATTCCCGGAAAAAAGAAGGCTCTTTTTTTAAAAGAGCAGCAGCAATAATACGGCTGTCAGGGCAGTATGAACCATTGCTGACTTTTGCCTTGAGGGAAAGTATTTTTTCCCGCTGGCTTTGTGTGGATGCTGTCTGCATATCGTTTACAGAAGGGGCACCTGCGTGCGTGGTACGCGAAGTGATATCGGGCATATCCTGTTTTTGACGCAACGTGCGGTTCAAAGACGAAGTGTGCCCAGAAAATGTTGTGGAAGAGGTATTCATTAAACACCATCCCTCTCTGATGTTTTTACGGTGCGCATAATAGCGCAACGTATCCTTCAAACACCTCTATACCATGGGTGTCTGAAGAGATCCGGTCATGACTGTTGTCGCGCTTCCTCCTCCAAATGCTGGCGCGACCTGTCCGGATAGCTATCTCCAAAAGCGATGTTTCCCGATCATGGATTGAAGTCATACAGAACATCTGTCATACGTTTCCTCCAGCATAACACGTACGATGACTTCATTTTCGGGAAGTGATTTTACATTTTTTCCTAATATATGTTTTTTCGGGTGTCGTTGGCAAGACTTTAGAGTCCCCAGCAATTTTTTCAGTTTTTGTTGCGCACAAGCGAGCAGGCAACTGCCATGAGGTTAAGTACGCCAAATATCATGAAATCTATGTGCATCGATTGTAAAAAATCCTTGGGGTCTGCCGTCACTATCGGCTCATAGCCGATAACAAAGCCAATAGTGACAGTGACAATAATCATATTGCACAGTGCGCCCAAAGTCCGTACTGCGCCATTTACACCTGCGGCCTGTCCGATATTCTCCTGTCCGGCACTGGTCATCAGCAGGGTGGTGGGGGATCGGCAGAACAGACACACCCCAACACACATAAAAACGCACATGCCACGCAGATCCAAGAGGGGCGTGCCTGTGCCAAGCAGGATAGACGACGGAATGACTGCACCACAGATTACGGCAACAAAAGAGGCAAGAGACCCAGCATACCAGCGATCAAGGCAGCGGGGAAGAAAGAGGGTGGTGATTGTCTGTGTGAGAGGCTGCACTGCGAGAATAAAACCTGCGGTGCGCACGTCATATCCCAGCACTACTTGCAAATACATGCTGTAATAAAAAATACATCCGAAAAAAGCGCTATAATTGATGAGCGAGGCGAGTGCGGAAAGACCAAAAACGCGTTTGCGGCGTAAGAGGCGGATGTTGAGGAGTGGGAAAGGAGCGCGTAATTCCTTGGAAATAAAGCAATAGAGCAAAACGACACTTAACAGTAAGCTGCTCCAGGCAAAGAGGGGATGCTGGTGCAGATTGGCGCTACCGAGTGTCAGGGCTGCCATTGCCGCCGCATAGATGGTGCAGCCGAGCCAGTCGAAAGGTTCTCCTTTGCTGGTACGCCACTCTTCTTTGACGCCTTTGTAGATAAGAAGCGTGAGCAAAGCGGTAATAATGCCAATAATCAGAAATAGATTCCGCCAATGGAACTGCCAGGCGATGAGACCTGCTAACGGAGGGCCACACGCAATGCCAGCATACACTGCAGTACCCGCGATGCTGATATAGCGCCCCAGTGCACTTGGGGGAGCGACTGAGGCCAGTAGAGCCAGCCCAGCCGCATTGAAAAGGGATGCGCCTATGCCCTGAAAAAGGCGCAGAGCCAAAAAGAGTTCTTTATTTTCGGTAATGGAGAGAAAAAAAGCGCATGTGGAAAAAATACTCAAGCCAGTGAGGAAAACGCGGCGTCTGCCTAAAATATCTCCCAGGCGTCCACCTGCCAGTTGCGATATGGCAAGACCAAGTGAATAGTATGTCCCCATAAGACCAAGTTCAGTGGCGCTGGCATGCAGATCTGTTCCGATGAGTGGCAAAACAGCATTCACGCCAGCCAGCATAAAAGGCAGAAAAAATGAGCTGAGACAGACTGAAAGAAGGATACGTTTCGCAACGGGTGTTCCCATGACGTATTTTCCTGCGACAAGGTGTGCTTTAGAGAGTATTTTGCATAAGGCAGATGGGATGCGAAAAGGCTCGGTTCTTTTGAGATGATGCTGTCAGGTGAATGCGCAGATGTATACGTATGGTATGTGTGGAAAAGGGGGAGAGAACTCCCCCTGTGCATTATGTATTAGTCCAATCCCATTGCCTTGGTGATTTTTCGTGCGGCTTTTTTTACTTTTTTGAGAGGACTGCTTTCTTCTGTTTTGGAGATCTCGGCGAATCGTCTGATGAGTTCTTCCTGTTCCGCTGTCAGATAGATCGTGGTGTTGACAATGACTTCCAAATGTAAATCCCAACGATCAGAGCGCCCCATGTAAGGCATCTCTTGATTGGTGAGACTCGTCCGCGCACGGCTCCGTTATTCGCAGGGGTTTACAAGCGTGACGGGA
>CAMTOM010000317.1 GCA_947074125.1 uncultured Desulfovibrionaceae bacterium | reverse complement strand
TTTATGATGCTATGTTTTTTGTAAAATGTCAAAAAAAGAGTATTGCGTGTAATGTGTTATATTTTAGTATGTTATTGGAAACTCATGGGGGAGGGAAACTTTTGTAGCTCTGCTGTCCATTTGCATATTGCGCTTAATGCGCAACGCAAACGCCTTCTCGGCGCCGTTGGTGGCGACAAAAGTTTCCCTCCCATCTCTGCTCTCGATGTCCGTAAAGCTCACACATTCGCTAACGGACACGCTTTGCGCCTTTCAGGTCGGCCATACCCCCACCTTTCAAAAAACTTTAATATAGAATGCTCTCAGGCAAGTGCCTGTTTCATTGCAGAAACATAGGCCGCTACATGAGGCACACATTCCCTGCCATGCGTCTCGCACAATCTGACAATAGCAGAACCAACAATGACCCCATCCGCCAATAGTGCCATTTGCTTTGCCTGCTCTGGCGTTGAAATACCAAAACCAATGGCAACAGGTAACGAAGAGGACTTGCGTATCGCAGCAACAATACTGCCAATATCCGTTGTTATTTCACTTCTGACCCCTGTAACACCCAATGAAGAAACACAATAGATAAATCCTGATGCCTCTTGCGCGATATTGCCTATTCTCTCTGCTGAAGTCGGCGCGATAAGAGAAATAAAGTCGATACCAACCACACCAAAAACAGGAGCAAATTCCTCTTTCTCCTCAAAAGGAACATCAGGCAGAATAATCGCATCTATGCCGCACCCAGCGGCTTTTGCGGCAAATTTTTCTGTTCCATACGAAAAAATAACGTTGGCATACGTCATAAAGGCAAGCGGAATGGATGACCGCTGGCGAATGCGCCCCACCATCTCAAAAATCTTGTCCGTTGTTACCCCATTGGCAAGGGCACGCATACTCGCCTTTTCAATCGTTGGCCCTTCGGCTGTAGGATCAGAAAAAGGAATGCCCAGCTCAATAAGATCCGCACCGGCCTCCTCCATCGCGAAAACAAGCTTCTCTGTTGTTTCCAGATCAGGATCACCACAGGTAATAAAAGGAATAAATGCCTTTTTTTCGCGAAAAATATCACTGACCCTACTCATGAATAGTTTCTCCTCTATATCGCGCAATCGCCGCGCAATCCTTGTCGCCCCGCCCTGAGAGATTCACCACAAGCAGCGCATCACTGGGAAGCGTGGGCGCCAACTGTGTCGCATACGCCACCGCATGCGCACTTTCTATCGCAGGAATAATCCCCTCCATCCGCGATAAATACTCAAAAGCATCCACCGCCTCTGCATCCGTAACAGACACATATTCCGCCCGCTACCAGTCATGCAAAGCCGTATGTTCACGGCCAATACCAGGGTAATCCAGTTACGCCGAAATAGAGTATACTGGTGCAATCTGCCCATATGCATCCTGACAGAAATAGCTCTTCATGCCATGATAGATACCAAGCCTGCCTGTCGCAATTGTTGCTGCGGTTTCAGGTGTATGAATGCCCCGCCCTGCCGCCTCACAGCCAATCAGCCTTACTTCAGGATTGTCAATGAAGTGATAGAATGCGCCAATAGCATTGGAACCACCCCCCAGACACGCAACCACAGCACTCGGCAGCTTTCCTTCTTTTTCCAGACACTGCGCTTTGATTTCCTGCGAAATGACAGCCTGAAAATCGCGCACAATCGTAGGAAATGGATGCGGCCCCATAGCAGAACCAAGTACATAATGCGTATCAGTAATGCGCTTTGACCATTCGCGCATTGTCTCGGAAACCGCATCTTTCAGCGTTGCCGTGCCACTGCTTACAGCATGGACTTTCGCCCCTAAAAGGCGCATCCGGTACACATTCAATGCCTGCCGCTCCGTATCTTCGCGACCCATGAAAATTTCGCATTCCATCCCGAAAAAAGCCGCTGCTGTCGCTGTGGCCACACCATGCTGACCAGCGCCCGTTTCAGCAATAATGCGCGTTTTTCCCATCTTCTTTGCCAGCAGTGTCTGCCCAAGCACATTATTTATCTTGTGCGATCCGGTATGGTTCAGATCTTCCCTTTTCAGATAAATTTTTGCGCCACCCAGATCCCGCGTCATTTTTTCGGCAAAATACAGTGATGACGGTCTGCCTGCATACTGATTGAACAGTGTCGCAAGTTCGCTTTGAAAAGCCTGATCGTTCTTGCACGCTGTGTACGCTTCTTCCAATTCAATAAGCGCACTCATGAGAGTTTCGGGTATGTACTGCCCGCCATGAACGCCAAATCGTCCTTTAGACATGAGCTTCTTCCTTCATGCTGTTGCGCACAGAGGCAACAATGCGCATTATTTTGTGTTCATCTTTGCGCTTTTCCGTTTCAACACCACTGGAAACATCAAAAGCAAAAGGCTGCACTGCTGCCATGACAGCACCGATATTTTCAGGAGACAGCCCCCCTGCCAAAAAATACGGTCGCCTCACCACATCCAAAAGCGCATACGAAAAACTCTCACCACCCCCCCCCCCCCCACCACCCACAACCAACACACCAACACACCCACCACCCCACCCACCCCCCCACCCACCCCACACCCCCACAACACCCCTAACACACACACACCCTCTCCCCCCAACAACACCTATGCACCCAACCCACCCTCTCATGCCCACACATCCCAAACACTCCACCACACCAGAGCACACCCCCACCAACGCCAACACCAAGCGTCC
>CAMTOM010000316.1 GCA_947074125.1 uncultured Desulfovibrionaceae bacterium | reverse complement strand
GTTTTCATTCATGCATTACGTAGAGAACCCATGCTCTTTCCCTATTACGCTCTCCTTGTCTCGTGTTTGCTATGCTGATAAAATATTGAGTGTTAATTTTCACATTTATGTATGGAGGATGAAATTGCTGAAGTCGCCGTTCCCGCACATATTCGCTTGCATCAGCAAAAAAGTCCCCATTCGACAGAGCAATACACCGGACTTCTCTATGACCTTATTCTGTCAGGAAAAACAATTTCGCGCCGTATCAATAAAGCGGGCTTGCTGGATATCCTTGGCGGGACAGGTGAAGTGAATGTACAGGGAGAAAATGTACAAAAGCTGGATGAAATCGCCAATCGTATTTTGATATATCGCATGGAACGCTGTGGCGCACTCTGTGCCATGGCTTCTGAAGAGGAGCCGAACTTTATTCCTGTGTCGCCAGAGTTCCCGCGCGGTGACTACATTCTGATATTTGACCCTCTGGATGGATCGTCAAATATTGATGTGAATATCAATGTAGGCACCATCTTTTCCATTTTGCGCCGTCCACAGGGGACTTCTGGTGACGTCTGTCTGGAAGATCTTTTACAGGCTGGTGCGCAGCAGGTCGCAGCGGGATATATCCTGTATGGTCCTTCCACCATGCTTGTTTTTACGACAGGGCAGGGCGTGCATGGCTTTACGCTTGATCCTGGGGTAGGAGAGTTTTTGCTTTCGCATCCAGATATACGTATTCCAGAAAGAGGAAAAATTTATTCTGTCAATGAAGGCTACTCTAACTGTTGGGATGAAGCCGCACGTCAGAGTGTTGCCTATTTTAAAGGAACGGACAACCTTGCGCAGGCTCCTTATTCCTCTCGTTATGTAGGTTCACTGGTAGCGGATTTTCACCGGACACTGCTGTATGGCGGGATCTATATGTATCCCCCTGTAGTAGAGAAACCTCAAGGGAAGTTGCGCTTGATGTGTGAAGCGGCTCCTTTGGCTTTTCTTGCAGAGCAGGCAGGTGGGCTTGCCAGTGATGGGCACAGGCGTATTATGGATATTGTTCCAGACCAGCTTCATGCGCGTACCCCTTTGTTTATTGGCTCTACACAGGATGTTGCTGCGGTAGAAGCCATTTATAAGCGCTACAAGTAATCTCACATGCTGTGTCTTGGTATTGAAAGCTCCTGTGATGAGACGGGTCTTGCTCTTGTGCAGGATGGTCGTGTGCTGCATTCTGTTCTGGCGACTCAGGTCAATATTCATGCCTTATTTGGTGGGGTTGTGCCGGAGCTGGCTTCACGGGAGCATTATCGCTATATAGGCCCATTGTTTGATCACTTGATTCAGGAAAGTGGCGTACAGCCTTCTCAGATTGATGTTGTGGCTGTTGCCCGTGGGCCTGGCTTGTTGGGGAGTTTGCTGGTCGGAACGGCTTTTGCCAAAGGGCTTGCCCTTGCTCTTGGAGCCCGTTTGTTGGGGATTAACCACTTGCACGCACATCTGCTGGCGGCTGGTCTTGAGCATACGCTTTGCTGGCCTGCGTTGGGTTTGCTTGTTTCTGGTGGGCACACCCATTTGTATACAGTGACTTCTCCCTCTCATTTTCAGCTTTTAGGGCGTACTCTGGATGATGCTGCTGGTGAAGCTTTTGATAAGGTGGCAAAAATGCTTAATCTGCCGTATCCAGGCGGCAAGCTGCTGGATACCCTTGCGCAGAAGGGGACGGCGCAGGAAAAGCTTTTTCCCCGCCCTTATTTGGATAATGATAATCTTGATTTCAGTTTTAGTGGTTTGAAAACGGCTGCGGCACTCTATGTTGCAGAACATCCAGAATTATTGCAGCAAGCAGCATCAGTGACAAAAGGAGAGATGCCGAAAGGGCTTTGTGATTTTTGTGCTTCATTTCGTGTAGCTGTTGTTGCAACACTGCTTGCCAAAACTCGTCGAGCTTTGCATAGAGGGCGGTATGAACGTATATTGCTTGCTGGTGGTGTTGCCGCAAACTGGTTATTGCGAGAAAAGATGGCAGAGCTTGCCAGCGAGGAAGGAATCGAATTGCTGGTGCCTTCGCTGCCGCTCTGTACTGATAATCCAGAAATGATCGCCTATTGTGGTTTTTTGTTGTCTTGCGATGGGTGGGAACACGCTTTGGATATGGAAACCATTCCCAGAGGGCGTGTCATTCCTTACGATATGCTTCAGAAGACTGTTCCTAAATAGTCTTAGCCTCTACGATTTCAGGGGCTATGCGTCATATCATACTTACTGGGCATGAGATGGCTAACAGGCAGCGCTCTTGAGACCTACTAATGTCGGTTAAATGGGATGCTGAGAAAGAAGAAAAGGAAGCCTTAGGACTTTTAGACAATTGGACTAGTATTGACTTAGAACAAAGTATCATAATGCTCTCTGATATGTTTACTATGAACACTCCGACCACCGAAAAACCAACTCGTCCAGTCGCTGCTACTACTGCCATTCGTCATCGAGCAGTAGAATTTTTAAAGACCTTGAAAGATGATGAACTTGATGCTATATTAATGCAATTGGTTCAAGCATATAGGTATGAGAATTGGAGTAATTCCGAACTTAAAACATTGTTGATGGAACGTGCAAGTCACAATCAATTATTGGCAAGTAACCTTATGTGGTTACTCATGGTAGAGATTGATAATAAAGTTAACTCAAAGATATTGGATAAATATGATATGTTC
>CAMTOM010000315.1 GCA_947074125.1 uncultured Desulfovibrionaceae bacterium | reverse complement strand
CTTATTATGGTGCAAAAGATTATGAAACGGCAGGCCAGTATTTCACAACTTATTAATACGCAGGTGAAAAGCCTTCTTGCATATCCTGTCTGTGTGGCGTGCTGCCACGCAGGATACGATGGGGAAGCTTGGCTTCCATAAGCCCTTGTGGGCGTAGTGTTTCATCGTTTATGCCATAGGGAATGGGGGTCCAGCAGTTTTTTGTTCCTCTGCTGTCAAGGCAGATGCCTAGAGTCGGAATATCTTCGGGAAGTGTGGTGTACAGAACGAAGGCTTCGTGTGCGTTGAGGGTGCGGGTAAACAAAGGTTCTCCGCTGGGCAGCAGTTGTTCTCCATCTGGTGCGAATTCCATATTGTGGACACTTACTGTCGTGTCGGCGTATTGGGGGAGGAGAAGGAATACATCAGCGCCTGTTCCTGCTGTATAGGAAACGTAGGAAACTCCCAATTGGTAAGGGTCAGGCAAGGGATTTTTGCTGGTACACTGCATGACAGCCCCCAATGTTTCTGGAGCACTGAAGCGAATCAGATTGTTTTGGACGACAGCATGCTGTGCGGTTTGCTGTGGTACAGGTGGTGCGCTGTTGGGAAGAGCGCTTGTGTCGCCATCACTTGTATTGCCTGCGTAGAGGGCATTGCCATTTTGACTCACAAGAGTACTGCATCCTTCAGTGGTACATTGTGTTTCAAGGCGAAAAAGATTTTTTCCGGCAATGTGCAGTGTACCGTCACCTTGTATGGCATCAACGGTTTCATAGCGGTAAAGAAGCTGTTGGGATGTTGTGGGAATGATGAGGCGGTAGTGCTTGTATTTTCCTGCGATAACGCCTTCTTGGGGGATGAAGACAAACTCTGTATACAGAAGGTTTGTTTTTGTGACATCACTGAAGACTCGCATTACGGTATTGCTTGTGGGAATATCATCGGCGTGTTCGCGTACGAGCTGAAGCAGGGCATTTTCTTTTTCTGCAAGAGGACCTTCTTCACTATATGGTGCCTCCCCATATGCAGGGAAAGGCTGTGCGGTCAGAAACAAGCTGGAAATGATCCAGCACAGAATACGTATACTGCGCATAACATCTTCCTTCACAATGTTTATGTTTGGCACTGTCATCATTGGCAGGCACGGCAAAATTTAGTTTGGGATTTCTCCCCAGCTCATGCCAGTAACTTTTCCCAAATGTGTTTCCAGGCTGAAACTTCGGTCGCCTTTGGGGCTTGTCCAGATACTGAGACCTCCCTGCGGGTTTTCCGCATGAGGTTTGTCTTTTTGTGGTGGCGCCAGTGTCCACTGCATGGCTTTCATCCCCTCTATAAAGGCATCAAGCGATTCTGCGGGGTCGCCTGTCCGTACGCCACAGACTTCCCATTCAGAGGCAGTGATAGTCATATCCATGAGATGCTCTTCCTTTGTATTGGGAGGAGCCGCAATAACTCGATCAATACCAAGCCAGGTATCAGTGGTGTATATATAGGGACTGTTCTCGCCTTTGTCAGTAGAACGCGAAAGGGGTGCCCCAATCCGTGATTCCAGAAGAGCGGTCGGGATAAACGTAGCGAAATCGAATGCTGCTGTGAATGGGAGTGCCCGTACATCTTTCGCGTCTGCGGGAATGACAAACTGCCCATAAACCCAACTACGCAGACCTGTGCGGGCATTTTCAGCAAAGAACCAGGGATGTGCTTCGCCGCGATCGACACGATCAAGCAAATAAAACTGTTCACCTAATGTTGTGGTGGCGTTGACTTTTGCCTGTGTGGATGGCTTGGCGCGCAGATTGACACTATCGGCTGTACAGGAGGCTATTTGTGGCCAGTTTTCTGCGGCAGCATTGCGAAAGTGCCGCAAGTATACAGAGCGTCCCCGTGGCTTGAGAGCCTCATCACCCCGACGGGTGGGGAAGCCATATACAACTTCGGTGACGTTTCCTTCTTTGGTAAGAAATGAGAACATGACATCACCTTTACCATAGATATAGCGCAGACAAAGGGTGTCACCAGCATAAAGAAAGCTTTCGCCACCGTGCCTGTCGGCAGGGCCGAGTTTGTTTTCCAGCTCTTCAATGGAAAGACCAATCGCGGCAAAGCCCAGAAAATCTTTCGCTGCTTGAGGTGAGGCGAATCGGGCAAAAAGGATGCTTGTCTTGCCATTGGGGAGAATGCGAGCCTGTATGAGGCTGTCGGCAGAAGCCAGAGTGACTGTGCGTCCTGTGGCGGTGAGTTCCAGAGTGTCTGGACGTTTGATCCAGCCAGGAGGCAGTTGTTTCAATTTCAGAAAGATGCTGCTGATGCGTTCCAGTGTTGCGTACAGTGCATAGCCATGTTCATTGTTTGATTGGGGACGAAGGTGGAGGGTGAGATCGCCTTCGTAAATCCAGCCAGTTTTGCCTTGGAGTGTTGTTTGATACCAAAAGCCGTTGTCGGAAGAAGCGCTTTGTGTGAGTGTGATGCGATCTGCTGTCAATTCCTGAAAAGGAGCACCGCGTTCCGGACGTTCAAAAAGCAGTATGGTATTCCACCAGCGCGAAGAGGCTTGCCTGTGCTGTGCGTTTCCCCTGGCATCCAGGGGGAGAAGGAGAATAAGCAGCAGGCAGAGCGGGTATATAAGGAAGGGAACGTTCACACCATATCCTCTGTCGGCATAGTTCTTTTCTGCATGTTTACAACAAAGGAGAGCTGTGAGCAATGGTAAAAAAGCAGATAAGACAT
>CAMTOM010000314.1 GCA_947074125.1 uncultured Desulfovibrionaceae bacterium | reverse complement strand
GCGGAGTGAAGGAGTGGCGAGGCGTATCAGAACTGATTAGTTTTTCAGGCTGTCACGGGCAAACAGACACAACACATACGTACCTTTTGTTCTTGGGAGGAAAAGGGGTCTTCGATTGTTTTTTGGGTCTGGTGTTGTTGTGGCAGCCTTGTGTTTTTGGGGGGAGCGAGGGGAGGACTCGCGTAAAGGTGTTTTCGGATGGAAAACCGAAAACCCTGTCTGCAAAGAGGTGCGGTATGAAAGGCGTAACACAAACGCTCATGGTTGAGCTGGATGAGTATATGGCTGTTGAGGAGGGGGTACAGACGGTATCGGAGTTCTCTCATGATACGACTGCTCTTACGGATGTAATAGAAATTTCTGCTTTGATGCCGAGCCTCAGTTTGAGTATGAGTCTTTCGCATGATGGCGTGAACTCACTGCTGGAAGTGGTCAATGCCAAAGGGCAGGTAGTGGAAAGCATCAGTGTCGAGAATATTATTCTTGGCCTGGATGATATTGGCGGAACATTTTCGCTGTAGTGATTGTTACAGTCATCCTGATGTCAGGATGTTTGTATAATTAGAAGTTCCTGTGGAGGGGGCTTTGCGGGTGTATTCTCATTGTGAGGATATGCCCGCTCGCTTTTTTTGAGCCTTGTATGTCTTTTTTAAGAGCCTATTATAAATAGGGAAGGAATATCCAGCAGGCAGCATTACGCAGGCGTACTGGCAGGGAAAGTTGGTAAAGGTCTTCCAGTGTGACAGGATAGCTTATGCTGCGTGCCTGCTCAAAGTGTTGGTAGAGGGTGCGGGCAAATGAGGTATCAAAGGCTTCCACCATGAGTTCATAGTTGAGGCGCAAGCTGCGGTTATCCAGATTGGTAGAGCCAAACAGGGCATAGTAATCATCAATCAGAATGAGCTTGGTATGCGCAAAAGGCGGTGGGCGGAAAGAAACATGCACACCTGCCCGTAAAAGTGTGGGCAGAAGATGAAAGCATGCCCAATGCACATAGCGCAGGTTGTTTTCCAAAGGAAGAAGAACTTCCACATGAACGCCGCGTTGTGCTGCTGCCTTGAAGCAGGCCATGAGTTCGTGTGTGGGCAGGAAGTAAGGAGTCATAACACATATGCGATATTCTGCACCCGCAATAACCCCACAAAGAAGTTCATGCAAAGGGTCACTGGCAGAACCAGGCCCATCCAGTACCAGACGGCAGAGAGAGTCGCCACAGAGTTCTTCATTGGTGGAAGGAAGTTCATCGAACTGTCTGCATGTAAAACCCCAATCCAGTAAAAAGCCCATGTGCAGCATCTGTGCGATAGGGCCAGCACAGAGGATATTGATATCCTGTACGCTGTATTGATGTTTTTTTTGCAGATGGTAATCGGCAATATTCATGCCTCCGGTGAAAGCCAGATTATCACAGACAAGAACTTTGCGGTGATTGCGCAAATTGATACTCAGATTGGGAGGAAAAAGACTGGGGGGAAGAAATTCTTCTACCTTTACGCCCTGCTGCGAAAGTTTCTTCCAGGGTTGATGCCAGGAGTACATTTTGCTGCTCCCGATACCATCCACAAGCAGACGCACATCGACACCACGCGTGACGGCATTGGTGAACGCCTCACAAAAGCGGTTTGCAATGACGCCTTCCTTAAAAATGTAGGTCTCCATAAACACATGGTGGCGGGCTTTATGAATAGCGTCCAGCATTGCCGGATAGGCTTCCTCGCCATTATGGAGTGGCAGCAAGGAATTGCCACCAATAAGCGGACGACCTGTAAGAGCGCGCCCGATAGGTTCAAGGCGGGTATAGCGTTGCGGTAGTGCTGAGGGGGAGACGGAAATGGGTGTGTTGGGAGCTGTATGAAGAAAAGTATACCCTGGCGCCTGGCGTGCCAGTTCTGCCATAAGACGCGTTGCGCGGCTTTCTGCTCTGCCAATGCCGAAAAGAACATAGAGCAATGCCCCAAGACCAGGCAGGAAAAACGCCACCATGGTCCACCCAAGGGCGGAACGGGAATCACGCTTATGGAGCAAAGCATGAATAATGGCCCACCATGAAAACAGGTGAGCCAAAAGAAGAGCAATTTGTAGTAGAAAAGGAATGGTCAGGCTCAGCATAAGAGCCTACTAGCGGCGAACCGCCAATAAGGGAATATCGGTTTCGCGCAGGACACGTTCAGTAATACTTCCGAGAATCATATCCTGAAGCTCATCACGCCCATCAGTAAACATGACAATAAGGTCACATTCTTCTTCATGTGCGACTTTGATGATGGTATCGGCTGGTGTTCCTTCTACAACACGTACACGACTTTGACGTCCCTCTTTTTCCAGCATAGCGGTAACAGGTGCCAGATATGTCAGGGCGTCTGCTGTTGCAGAGCGCAATAATTCCGCATGAGCCTCGCCTCCCACAACCTTTGAAAGTGGGGCAATGACATGCAGGATAATAATTTCTCCCTGTGCGAGTGGAAGAGTATGCGCGAGGGCTTTTTCGGCACGGCCGTGTTTGTCGGCGCCACCAACGGGAAGAAGTATTTTTGTGTAGATCATGCGAACTCCCTTTCATTAGTAGAGCAGAACAAAAAGTCATACGTTTGCTGCAGCATGACATGCGTAGGCGTTTTCGCATAGCGAATCTTAGAATACTTTTATATTTAACACCGATGATTGAAGGGATTCATAGCATAGTGGACTATTTGAAAATTAACACGAGCGGTTTCTC
>CAMTOM010000313.1 GCA_947074125.1 uncultured Desulfovibrionaceae bacterium | reverse complement strand
AAAAAAAAGGAACGCTTCTTGTAATTACTGGAGAATGCTCCGGTATTTTGCCGAAGTCCCAGAATATAATAGCCGTATATGCAAGGAGTGTTAATCATGAGTGATTGCTGTGAAAGCTCGAAAGTTTTTTCATTTTTCATTCCCAGAACAACAATGGTCGGTATGGGTGCTGCCCGCGAAATTCCGAGCCGCCTTGAACAGATTGGCGGTAAAAAACCTTTGATCGTTACCGACCAGGGTATCGTTGCCGTTGGCATCCTCAAGCAGATTACGGATATTTTAGATAAAACGGGTATGCAGTATGCCATTTTTGACAAGACTGTGCCTAATCCTACCGATAAGAATGTGGAAGAAGCCACAGCCGTGTATAAAAGTAGCGGATGTGACAGCCTGATCACTCTTGGTGGTGGGAGTTCCCATGACTGTGGTAAAGGGGTAGGTTTTGTTGTTGCGAATGGTGGCAAAATTCATGATTATGAAGGGGTTGATAAATCTTCAAATCGCTTCCCCCCTTATGTTGCGGTGAATACCACTGCGGGAACGGCTTCAGAAATGACGCGTTTCTGTATCATTACCGATACCAGCCGCAAGGTAAAAATGGCAATTGTTGACTGGCGCTGTACTCCCAACGTCGCTATTGATGATCCTTTGTTGATGAAAGGAATGCCCCCCCGTTTGACTGCAGCGACAGGTATGGATGCGCTGACCCATGCTGTGGAAGCATATGTTTCTACAGCAGCAACACCCATGACAGATGCGTGTGCGGAAAAAGCTATTGAATTTATCAATCGTTTCCTGCGTCGCGCCGTGGCAAATGGTTCTGACATGGAAGCTCGTGAAGGCATGTGCTTTGCCCAGTATCTTGCGGGTATGGCCTTCAATAATGCCAGCCTCGGACATGTACACGCCATGGCACATCAGCTTGGTGGTTTTTATGACCTGCCGCATGGCGAATGTAATGCTATTTTGCTGCCTCATGTTTCTGCTTACAACCTGATTGCCCGTCGTCGTCGTTTCTCCAAGATTGCTCGCTTGCTTGGTGAACACACAGAAGGTCTGACTTCAGCTCAAGCCGCCTATAAAGCCATTGAGGCCATTCGTATTCTTTCCTCCGATGTGGGTATTCCTTCTGGTTTGGTGGAAATGGGCAAATTCTATGGCAAGACTGTGCGTGAGGAAGATATTCCTATCATGACGGGCAATGCTCAGAAAGATGCTTGTGGTTTGACTAATCCTCGTACGATGAGTGATGCTGCTGTGGCTGCCATTTATAAGGCCGCTTTATAAAAGATAGAGACTGCTCTTTATTAAAGAGTGCTTGTTATGAAAAAACCCCGCAAGAAGCGGGGTTTTTTCGTTTGGAAAGAAAAGCGAATAGCGTAAGGAGTGTTTTTTCAGAAAATTATATAGAGAAAAAGTGGAATGCCTAAAAGTATAAAGTCCATAACTGTGGTACAGCTATGGACTTGATTATTGTTACTGGTGGGCCCACCAGGACTTGAACCTGGGACAAACCGGTTATGAGCCGGGGGCTCTACCAACTGAGCTATAGGCCCTGAAAGCGGGAAGATAGCAGTGAAAGCTGCACTCGTCAAGGAAAGATGGGGAGGAATAGCAGTTTCTGTGCTTAGTTGAGATCTATATCCAGGGTATTGGAAGCAGACTTGGTGAAGTTTACCTTTTGCGGCACACTTTTCAGGTCAATGACAACGCGTGTGTAGCCAGACTGCCTGCCGAAACGGAGACTGCGAATAAGGGAATTTGAAGGAATCCCAGGCGTTTTGATATTCCAGTTCCCTTGAAGATCCACAACCAAACGACTTGGAGAGGCCAAGCTGGTATAGCGGTAGGAAAAAGAGTCTGTACCGACAATGCGTACGGTAACGCCTTCGGGTTTTGAGTAAATGGCTACTTGTGCAGAATGAAGAATGCCTGGAGTGGAGAAACGCTTGTTCTGAGCTGTTTGGCTGGTGATACGAATAGGTTGGAGAGCTTCTGCTTCGAGAAGAAAAGAAGAGGTTTCCGTAGATTCTTGCAGGGGAGTATTTTCTTTGGCGGAAGGCAAATGGTGTGCTGTGGGAGAGGAGTCTTGTGTTCCTTCCTCATGAGCAAGCATTGCACTGCTTTCTTTAGCGGCTGTCTGTGCTGCAGCAAGTTCGGCGGCAGCTCTTGCTGTCTCTTCTTCAGCCGCCTTTTGTGCTGCGAGTTCGGTAGCCGCTCTTACAGCTTCTTCCTCAGCGGCTTTTTGCGCCGCAAGTTCGGCGGCCGCTTTTACTGCTTCTTCCTCGGCGGCTTTTTGCGCCGCAAGTTCGGCGGCCGCTTTTGCCGCTTCTTCTTCAGCGGCTTTTTGCGCTGCAAGTGCAGCGGCAGCTCTTGCCGCTTCTTCCTCAGTCGCCTTTTGCGCCGCAAGTGCAGCGGCCGCTTTTACTGCTTCTTCCTCGGCGGCTTTTTGTGCTGCGAGTTCGGCGGCAGCTCTTGCCGCTTCTTCCTCGGCGGCTTTTTGTGCTGCGAGTTCGGTAGCAGCTTTGGCAGCCTCTTCCTCAGCCGCCTTTTGCGCCGCGAGTTCTGCGGCGCTATCTTGTGCAAGCCGCAATGCCTGAGCTACAGGATCTTGAGGAGTATCTTGTGCTGTGGATACAGTATTTTCATCTGGGGGGGTGAGCATGGCAGATGATTGTGCCGTCTGCTCATTCGTTTCTTTTGAGGGCGTTTCAGAAAGAGAGAT
>CAMTOM010000312.1 GCA_947074125.1 uncultured Desulfovibrionaceae bacterium | reverse complement strand
GACTTTGGCAGAAAAGTTGGATGCAGTAGCTGGTATTATTGGTGTACGTGTCAATCCGCGTAGTGGGAGCGTATTATTGCTCTATACGGATGCCCATGCGAGAATGTCAGCTTGTGCCTTGTTGGCAGCTTCTACCTCGCCTTTGATGCCACAGGTGTTATCAGGGGCAGGAGCTTTGTGCGCACAAGAGGTGCTGCCTGCTGTACGACCTCCCAGCACCAAACCATTTTTATGGCATTTTTTTATTCGTCCTTTTCTTCCTGTGCTTTACAGGATGACATCTACACTGCGTCGGGCTGTTCCTTATGTGATAAAAGCGCTTGGAGCGTTGCGTAGAGGGCATTTGAACGTTGATGTGCTGGACGCATCTGCCATTCTCATTTCCATATTGCGGCGTGATTTTCGTACCGCAAGCCTGCTTATGCTGCTCTTGCAGTTCAGTGAGGCTTTGGAAGAGTGGGCGCGTAGGAAGTCTTTGGATCGACTGACAGAAAGTTTGCGTTTTGATGTGGATACAGTCTGGATACGGCGTAATGGTAAAGAAATTCATATGCCCATTGAAGAGCTTCTGCCAGATGATCTTGTTATTGCACGAGCTGGCTCTGCGATCCCTGTGGATGGCGTTGTGGATTCAGGAGAGGCCTCTGTTAATCAGGCTTCCATGACGGGGGAGCCGCTTGGTGTGCGTCGTGAGGCTGGTGCCTCTGTGTTTGCTGGTACGGTTGTGGAAGAAGGGGAGCTTTTTATACGCCCGACGGGTATTGGCTCAGAAACGCGTCTTCAGAAGATTATCGCGTATATTGAAGAATCTGAAAAACTGAAAGCTGGTATACAGGGCAAAGCAGAACGCCTTGCCGATGCTGTTGTTCCTTTCAGTTTTCTGCTTGCGGGCGTGGTATGGGTAATAACACGAGATATTAACCGTGCCGCATCAGTATTGCTTGTTGACTACTCCTGTGCCTTGCGTCTGGCAACACCGCTGGCGATTCTTTCTGCCATGCGTGAAGGCGCGGAAAAAGGAGTTCTGATAAAAGGTGGTCGCTATCTCGAAGGCTTGGCGAGTGCTGATGTTGTTGTTTTTGACAAGACAGGAACATTAACAGAGTCGCGTCCCTCTGTAAAAGTGGTCATTCCGGCAGATGGGTATGAGCGGGATGAAGTGCTGCGTCTTGCCGCGTGCCTGGAGGAGCATTTTCCCCATCCTGTGGCGCGTGCTGTGGTACGCTGTGCAGAAGAAGAAGGTCTGCAACATTTGGAAGAGCATGCCAGAGTGGAATATGTTGTGGCACATGGCATTGCCTCATACCTGGGAGAAAAGCGTCTATTGCTGGGAAGTCACCACTACGTGCATCAGGATGAAAATGTGCCCGTAGAAAGTATGCAAAATGACGTGGCGCGTTTGGCTCGTGAGGGCTGTACAGTACTGTATTTGGCAATTGATGGTAAGTTGGCGGGTTTGATTGGTGTGGAAGATCCCCTGCGTGCAGAGGCTTCACAGGTAATCGCAGCGCTTAAAGAAATAGGTATAACGCGCATTGTTATGCTGACAGGTGATGATAAACGAACTGCGGCAGCCGTTGCAAAGCATCTGGGCATTACAGAGTATCGGGCGGAAATTTTGCCTGCGGAAAAAGCTGATATTGTCAATAGTCTTCGCGATGAGGGGCATACGGTATTGATGGTAGGCGATGGGATCAATGATTCTCCAGCTCTTTCTGCTGCGGATGCGGGTGTGACGCTGCGTGATGGTGCTGATATTGCCCAGGAAGTGGCAGGCGTGGTGCTGACATCATGCGATTTGAGGCATTTGCTGGTCGCTATTGCTCTGGGTAAGGCGGCAATGCGCCGTATTCATAATAATTTTGGTGTAACGCTTGGATTAAACAGTGTTTTCCTCGCTGGTGGATTAAGCGGCATGCTTTCGCCTGCAATGTCATCGGTATTGCATAATCTTACAACTGTTGGCGTTTGCTGCAATGCCATGCGGCAACACCTGCCAGAAGCAGAAAAAGTGGAATAAGAATGCGTTAAAAAAAGAGCGTGGCAAAGTGTTTTGTATATGATTTTTAATCGCGTGTGAGGTGAGTATGGTAGAGCAGTATATCAGCAGTTTTATCGAAGGGCGTGTTCGTTTGCGTCATCCTTTTTTAAAAGAGGCTGAGGCAGAAGGGAGCGTGAAAGAGGTTTTGGAAAAAATTCCTGGTGTTCTTGGGGTGAATGTGAATACACGATCCGGATCACTTTTGCTGGAGTATGATCCTGAGACGCTTTCTAAAGAAGATTTATTAGGAATGGCTGACAATTTTATACAAAGTATGCCCCCTGTCCCTGAAAAAAAAGCTTCTCCATTTTTAAAACGCGCACAGTGCATCAGACTGGCAAACAGAAGTATGGTGGTGACTTTGGGGGCTTCTCTCGCCTTTGCTGTTATGGGGCGGACGGCACCACATATTTGGGCGGGGGGCGTATTTTGTGCCTTAAATCTTGCGCATCTCTATCGCGTTAGAAAGTGTTTGTAAGCATGATTGCCAGACTCCGGCGTTTTTCACGTATTCTGACAGTTATTGCTGTTCTTGTGCTCGGCATGGCAGTATTGATACGTGTAGTGGCCTCCTTACTGGATGCGCTGGCATTATTGATTCTTGTCTTGTGTCTGTCCGCCCTTGTTTTTCCGCGTTGTGTGTCGCGCCGGGTGCGGCGTTGTCTTGGTGTTTTTCCTTCCTGTTTGTCCCTTTTTT
>CAMTOM010000311.1 GCA_947074125.1 uncultured Desulfovibrionaceae bacterium | reverse complement strand
TTCTGAATGTGACTGGTATTCAGACTTGGTATCTTCCGATCTAAAAGATTATGTTAACAAATCTTCCCCTCACATATATTCTCTTTTTAACAACAAAAGAACTTTATCCGAGTTTACTTTTATGACTATAAAGCAAGACTGTTTTATTGTTTTTAATATATTGAAATACTTCAATTTTATTTTTTCTATCCACTTTTTAAGCATAACGGCACGCCATATGCATATAGGCTATTCAAGTAGCTGCTATAGAGATATTATTTACTATATAAAGGTTCCAGAATATAAATAAAAATGCATTTTTATAATCATATAAAATACTAAGGAGAAAAATCTCATAACAATGTCTTCATGTTGCATTATTAGTAACACGCAAACTATAGTGCAATTTATGCCTTACATAATACACTTTTGATTATATACATTCTCTCTCAATAATAACTGCATTATCACAGGGTACACAGTATATTCTTCCGTCAAACCTGTGATATTTTGAAAAAGCCAGTGCCGACTTTGTTCAGGTCTGCACTGGCTTTTGTTTGCTTTACCCACACGAAGCTCACACCATTTGTCATCCTCTTCTTATACCCAGACATTTACAGCCATAGCTCTTCTATCATCTCACCTCATAAAGCCACATACAAGGTGTGTACTTCATACGTCACCAGCAACAAAAGAGCGAAAATACCAATGGCATTTCCGCTCTCTTCATATCGTATTACAGTATCGTGCTTTGTGTTTATTTCCGCTTTTTGCCAGAGTCCACAGTAAGATGATAGGTATTTGGAACCATGTACATCAAACCCACTATTTTTTCCGCTGGCAAATATTGTGTAGACACCAAGACATTACCCAGATTCCAAAGAGACATGTCTTTGCCTTCCACGGCAGACGGATTGCCATAACGCTCTACAAGCATTTCCTGAATATCCGCAGCAATCTGACCATCCGGTGCAGCATAGGAAAGCTTCACAAAGCCAAGAGACTTTTGAGCATCAACGCCATAACACACAGCCATTTCCAAAGCACCAGGAATACTCTTTTTCACATCATACACATCACAGGCCTGAGCATTTTCTTCACTCACCACCTTCACCTTGGCGTTGGCGAGTGTTCTGCGCATAAGATCTCTTTTCGCTGAGGCCAGTGGCACGCCAAAAACATCCACTGCGGGAAGATCTTCCTCAGAGCTTGCAAGAATCCACAAACGCTCCGTCGAATCTTTATCACCAGCCATCGCGGCGCCGTAAAACAAGAGTGTCGCCTTGGCGAGATCTTTTTTCACACCATCGCCATCACGATACATCTGCCCCAAACGTACCTGAGCTGGCAGAAAATGTTGTTTTGCGGTCTGGCTATAGTACTGGAAGGCTTTGGTCATATTTTTCTGTACGCCAGTTCCCCGCTCATACATGACACCCAGATTATACATGGCAGGAGCAAGACCCGTCTGTGCGGCCTTCTCATACCAGCCCAACGCTTCTTTCAGGTTCTGGGAAATGCCCTTCCCCTGCTCAAGCGCGTAGGCATAATTGTTCATGCCGACAGGATCATTCAAGCGTGCGGCTTTTTGCAGCCAGAACACAGCTTTTTGTGAATCTGCCGTAACACCAAGCCCCTCTTCCCACAAAGTTGCCAGAGCTGTCATTGCTTCGGAACTACCATTGGCAGCAAGAGCTTCCCACAAGCGTCCAGCCACAACATAGTCACTCTTCTCCCAAGCCGCATAGGCCTGGGCTCCCAGTGAAGCAATACCCCCCCGTGGAGGCATTATGCCAATAGGTGAGGTTTTCGCCGCAAGTACCGCAGCTACTTTGGCTTTTTTCCCTGTAGTCGCTTTGGCTGCATATACAGATTGCACCATAAGCAACATGGTACACCCCAAACAAAAAACCGTAAGAGCACATTTTGCCCAGCACGTAACACCACTTTTCATATCCCCCCTCTCTTTGGCACAACTTTTTTACTCACGCTCCACACAAGATCGTATAGCCCCCAAAAAGTATTGCCCCATAATCAAAATTTGAAAAATCTTACACAAAACAACATAGATAAGCAAGATACACCACTCTATGAAAGTCTGTTCTGCTCCTCTTCTCTGCCCGCAAAGCAGCAGCATTACTCTGTAAAAAAATAAAAAGCCGAGATAAACCCGGCTTGAAAATCATCACAAAAAGTAGCGACTCACGGCATGTCAGTCTATATTCAATTCCGTACGAAATTTTCGGGACAGACGAAAAACAACGACTTTGCGAGGATCAAGTGTAATCGTTTCATCCGTTTGGGGATTGCGTCCTTTGCGTGCAGTCTTGTCATAAGCCTCAAACTTTCCAAAACCACTCAGCAGCAAGGCCTTGTCATTTTTAATTGCCTGTTTCATAAGCTCTAACAGGTTTTCAACCACATGGCGCACATCTGCTCTGTTTTTGTCAGTCTTTTCGTAGATAGCTTCAACAATTTCTGCTTTCGTCAATGTCTTTGTCATCCTTTCTTCTCCTTCTCATGCCGATATCGCCCCCCTTAGTTTTACTCTCTCCTTTCGTGCACATCATCAGCAATGTACAGAAAGCACCTCTAGACACAAATATTTGCATCAGCATATATATATACTGAATAAACTGCACTGACAATAATATATTCCATCTTGACCTTTTCTTACAGCACAGTACACCCGATGCTTGCTCCAGCGCACCCAACAACTCCACCGTTTTGCACCCATACTGCAAATGACACGGATCTTAC
>CAMTOM010000310.1 GCA_947074125.1 uncultured Desulfovibrionaceae bacterium | reverse complement strand
CCGCCACTGGCGCGCTGTCACGCACCCTGATTCAGTACGTAATATCGTGCGCGTCTGGCATGCTTTTTGCGCATTACTCATCCGGCGCAGGTGTTTTGTCTTACTGGAGCCTGTTTTGCGGCGACTTTGTATTTACGGCGCCAGTTTACTGGTCCTGAGCTAAACCCTCTCATCTACAATGGATTCATTATCCTGTGTGGTCTTTTACTCCCTTTTTCGGGAATGGAAGGCTTTTGCTGGGGGGTGAGTATCGGTGCCTTCCTGGGGGCTTTTATCCTCCCGTGGATTGCCGTGCGTCAGGGGGGGGGGCTGCATATGCGCATCCAGTGGCGTCATCCTCTCATCCTGCGTTTTCTTATTATCGCTCTGCCATTGATGCTGGGGCAGTTTGCTGTGATGCTAAATGAGCAGTTCTTGAGAATTTTTGGCTCATATGCAGGCGATGGAGTGGTGAGTTTGCTTAGCTATGCCCGACGTATCTCGCAGGTTCCTGTGGGGATGATAGGACAGGCGGCGGCGGTTGCCTCATATCCATTTCTGGCGATGCTGGTAGCACAAAAAGATCTTACCCGCTTTGACCAGACATTGCGGACAGCCATAACAAACAGCCTCTTGTTGCTGATTCCCTTTTCTTGTTGGATGGGTGCGGCGGCGTGGCCCGTGTTGTGCTTTATCTTTCAGGGGGGGCAGTTCGAGGGAACCCATACCCTGGCCTCTGTACCGCTGTTGCAGATCATGCTGATGGTTGTGCCATTGTGGGCAGTACAAATGCTTTTGGGACGCGCTTTTTATGCACATGGTGATACCCTGACGCCTGCCATATGGGGGACTCTGGTTACTATTGTGAGCGTTCCTCTCTTTCTGTACTGGGCTGTTCCGCGCGGAGCGCTGGGTATTGCCTGGCTTTCATCGCTAACAGTATTGTGTTATACCTTGCTGCTTGCGCTTCTTTGGTGGCGGCGTTTTGGTGGTGCGGCTTTTGCTGGTGTTGGGCGTCTGGCAGGGATTTCATTTTTTCTCAGTCTCCCCGCGACGTTCGCGGCGTGGTATGTTGCACGCTGGATTATGCTGTCTTATGATTTTGCTCCCGTGCTTCTTGCTTTTGTGGCGTGTATGTGTAGTGGACTTTTATTTGCTGCTCTCTACGCTTTTATTGCACGGACATTTTGTCCTGTATTACTGGCTCCTGTAATGAGCCGCTTGCGTCGCTAGACTTCTTTTTTCTGAAAGAAGTATCCATGTGTGGTGCAGGTATACGTGCTATCAGCTAACTATTATTTCTTGGGGAGGGCATAATGCCGTATATTTCACAGGAGCGCCGTGCTGTTTTTGATGCGGCTTTGGAGAATATTGGTGCAGAGCTTGAAAGCGGTGGTGAGATCAATTACTGCGTGTACCGTCTATGCCTCATGTATTTGCAGCGTAAAGGTATGAGCTATACGCAATCCATGGTTCCTTTTTCTGCTTTGGGTGCCGCGCAAATGGAGCTGTATCGTCGCGTAATCGCACCATACGAGGAGAGTAAAATTCAGGAGAACGGAGACGTTACGCCTGGAATATAGTGTGGGAAACAAGGTGAACAGGCAAATATTTTCTGTGAGCGGCTTGCCACGCCGTTTGGACAGGGCGCTTGAAGAGTGCTGCCCTGAGCTTGGCTTGCGGGGGCGTCGTCGCCTTATCGCTTCACATGCCGTATTGGTGAATGGACGCTCGCGAGGAGCGTCTTTTTGCGTGCGCGAAGGTGATGTTATTGAGCTGGCAGGCTCAAACACTCTCTTGCATGAGCATGTGCTCTCTCACGCTGCGATAGAAAATGTCTTTCCGAGGGGGGCAGAGTGGTTTTCGCCTGATGGAAGCATATCGTACGGGCAGGCAGATTGTGTGCAGCAGGAAGAAACAGTTGCACCAGATGTCCCTTATCTTCTTGGGGAAGAAGGAGGGTATCATTTCTTATATAAACCTTCTGCCCTGCATACTGTCGCTTTGGCTGGTGGGGGTGGGCTTTCTTTGGAAGCACTGTTACCATCACTGCTACCACAGGGTAAAAACTTTTCTTTGTTACAGCGTCTGGATTTTTTCACGTCGGGTATTGTAGCAGCAGGGAATGTGGATACGGTATCGCATTGGAAAAGTCTGGAAGCTGCCGGAAAGTGTGAAAAGCGTTACCTAGCCTTATTAGAGGGGGAGATGCGTCAGGCGTGTACAGCGACCATGCATTTGGACACAAGCAAGCGGCAACGGAGCCGTATTGTGGCGACAGAGGAAGCCTCGGTATTGCGCCATACGCATGTTATTCCCCTGGCGGTTTCGGCATGTGGTCTGACATTGGCGCTTTGCGGTATCCGGCGCGGCGCACGACATCAGATACGTGCCCATGCGGCTGCGATGGGCTACCCACTCTATGGAGACGCACACTACGGAGGAGAGGGCGAGAGATTTTTTTTGCATCATGGCGCGCTATTGCTGCCAGAATGCTCGTGTACATGTTTGCCGCCGTGGTTGGGCTTTCTGCCTGAAGATTTGGTGTACTATTGTAAAAAGATACTGAATGATCCAGGAATGTTAATTTAACAGGATGTTTTTTGTATATAAGGTAGATATGAAAAGAGATGGCGCATGTATAAGCTTTCAGGAAGAAAATTGTTCCAAAAAAGAGCTGACGTATCTCTATATTTTCTGTATGAAAAAAGGACGGTAGGTACAATAGGTTGTGCAAGAGTCTGTACTAAAAGGCCATTAACATCTTTTCGGCAGCCTGCC
>CAMTOM010000309.1 GCA_947074125.1 uncultured Desulfovibrionaceae bacterium | reverse complement strand
CACTACACCCACCCGTCCTCCCTGGACCGAAGCCCAACCCCCCCGGTTGTTGCCCCGCTGCCCGAACGTACCAACGCACCCACAGGCACCAGACAGGGCCGTTACCAAGCACGATAGTCAGGTAAGTTCAGCCCCATATCACCATCAGCAGCGACAGCTAAAGTGACATTGGGGAAATGATGCCCTTTGGAAAGCATCTGTGTCCCGACAAGTACCTGAGCTTCCTGACGACCAAAAGCCTGAAGGATTTCCTCCATACGCCCGACGCGACTCACACTGTCCCTATCGAGACGCAACACACCTCCCGCACCCGTCATGACAGCCAGACGCTCTGTCAAACGCTCTGTGCCCTCTCCCAAAGGGAGGTAGTGCATTCCCCCGCACGAAGGGCAGGCAGACGGAAAAGGCGCCTGATAACCACAATAATGACACAATAACCGTTCTCTGCCCTTATGATAGGTGAGCCCAATCTCACAGTGAGGACAGCGAAGAGCCTTATTACAATCCAGACAGTACATTGATGGCGCATAGCCGCGACGATTGAGCAGTACGACAATCTGTTCCTGGCGCTGTAGTGTCTCCTGAATCAATGCTTCACAATACGATGATAGCGGCGACTCTGAAGCTCCTTTTCCCATAGTTACCAATTCCACTTCGGGCAGGCTTCCTGTCCCCACTCTTTCGGGCAAACGCAGTAAAGGAATATGTCCTTCCTGAGCGGCATAAAAACTTTTCATATCAGGTGTTGCAGAGCCAAGAAGGAGTAATGCTTTTCGTGCTGCTGCACGTGACCAGGCAACTTCCTTGGCATGGTATGGAAAAACATCTTCCTGCTTGAATGAAGCATCATGTTCCTCATCCAGAATAATACACCCTAAAGAAGGCATGGGTAAAAAGAGTGAGGAGCGCGTTCCGACAACAAGACAAGGCTCCGTACGCTCACCAATAGTGCGAAAAAGCTTTTCGCGCACAGCAGGACTCTGATAGCCATGATACAGAAATAAAGGAATATGCGGTAATGCACAGCACGCATCGCGATAGATTTTCAACGCCAGTGCCACCTCTGGCAGCAAAAGCAATACCGATTTTCCCCGCTCAAAACAGGCTTTCACCACCTCAAAATACACAGCAGTCTTGCCACTCCCCGTAACCCCAAAAAGGAGACGACTGGCAACACTCCCACTGTCCAAAGCACAAATACATTCTTCAACTGCCGCTATTTGTGCTGTGTTCAATACAAAAGAAGGAGGAGGCGGTGGCAGCAGCTCATTATTGACAATTTCGGCGGCGTCTAAAGGCGCAATCGACACATGCCCTGCCCGCAACAGGCTTTCCAAAGCTGGCGCAGATCCTGTCCCAAGAGCCGCGAGCAACTGCCGGCGAGAGGAAGAGGGATTGTCCAGTAAATATTCCAGCACAGCGATTTGGCGATGCGCCATGGGACGCACAGGCCAGGGCGGATCGACCTGAAGAACGACACGTTCTTCCTGCGCCGCATCACGCTTCCACGGCAGGATACGAGTGTTCCCCGAAAGCAATCCCTGCCCCAAAGCGCTCTTTTCTTCTTTACTCAAAGCCACCATCTCGCGAAGAGTATACGAGGAAGGTCGCCCCTGCTCCTGAAAACGCTGTATCCGTATCTGCGTTACACGCAAGCCCTGTGGCAATACATGCCCCCAGACAAAACCCTCTGTACACCCCTGCCGCACCGCCAGATCTCGCACAAGACACATATCTTCAGAACGAATCAAAGGACGATCTTCCAGAGGCCATACGACTTCTTTTATACGAGTATTTTCGGGTATGTCAGGTTCAAGGGGGAAATCCAGTATTATCCCGACACGCACACTCTTGCTCCCCAAGGGAATCGCCACGCGCATACCCACCTGCCATAGTGCTTCTGGCACATATTCAGGTACACAATAGGTCAATGTCCCGTAAGGAGGAGAAAGCAAAGCCACAGAACAATACATGAAACCTCTCATACTGATGCATCATAGACAGAAGAAAGGGGAAGGATACGCTCCTTCCCCCTCATCACACAACTCAAGTACCATATAACTACTTAAACTGTACGTACTTTTCCAAACGGCTTAGCAACTCATAGCGCAGCTCTTCGTCTTGAAGGGCAAAGTAAATATTTGCAGTCAGATATTCTGCCCAGTCACCGGCATCAAAACGAGTGCCCGCCATCTTCACAGCCATCATACCACGCTCCTGCGCCAAAGAACGCAAGGCATCTGTGAGCTGAATTTCTCCACCATGTCCGGGCTGTGCCTGTTCAAGATGCTCAAAGATGTCCGGCGTCAATACATAACGCCCCACAATGGCCAGTCGGGAAGGTGCAGCCTCACGCTTTGGTTTCTCCACCATATCAGAAATACGGAAAACGCCAGGAGAGCACTCCTCTCCCTCAATAATACCATAGCGATGCACTTTATCCCACGGTACTTCCATCACACCAATAACAGGCATTTTCTCGGCTAAAGCCACTTCGACAAGCTGGCGAATCCCAGGAGTACCGCTGAACATGAGATCATCGCCCACCATAACGGCAAAAGGCTCACCACGCACGAGTTCCCTGGCACACAGCACTGCATGCCCTAAACCCAATTGGCGTTTCTGGCGTACGGACATAATATTAACCATTTCCGCCACATCACGTGACAAGTTCAACTGGTCTGTCTGGCCTACACGCTCCAAGACACTTTCGAGCTGCAAAGTGTAATCAAAATGATCCTCGATAACGTGTTTGTCTCTAG
>CAMTOM010000308.1 GCA_947074125.1 uncultured Desulfovibrionaceae bacterium | reverse complement strand
GGCATCCATTTTTACTCCATATTTTACAACAAGAAGTTCGGGAACAGGCTTGGGGCTGGCTATTGTGCATCAGATCATGGAGGGGCATGGTGGGAGTATTTCTGTAAAAAGTACTCCTGGGAGCGGAAGTTCTTTTACTTTGCTTTTCCTATTGAATAAAAAAGATATTTCGAATACTGCGGAGGGAAGCTCTTCTGCTTAGGTTTGCAGAAGGAAAGCATACAGTATGGATGTAGGTCTGACTTGTATTATTCTGTTTGTGGTGCTGTGCATTGTAGGGGTGATTTCAGAGTAAATAGAAGTAGTGATATGACAAAAAATACGAAAATACTTGTTGTGGATGATGATAAGGGGCATCGGATAACCCTGCTTACCTTGCTGGCTGATTGGGGCTATGATGTGGAGGGGGTCGATGACGGTGCGCCTGCCATAGTACTGTGTCGAAAGCAGGCTTTTGATCTGGTGCTTATGGATGTGCGCATGGCGGAAGTGGATGGTATTGAAGCACTGAAGGAGATACGTGGTTTCAATCCTGCGATTCCCATTATTATCATGACAGCCTTTTCTGATGTGGATGATGCTGTGACAGCCATAAAAGCCGGAGCCTATGATTATCTGACAAAGCCGCTGGATTTTGATGAGCTGAAATTGATGTTGGAACGTGCGATGGATCATGTGACATTGCGTGAGGAAAATCATGCTTTGCGGCATGCGCTGTCGGCGACATTTGATAGTGGCGATGTCATTGGGCAGAGTTCTGCCATGCGTTATGTGCTGGATATGGTTGCGGCAATAGCGCCTTCAGAAGCAACAGTGCTGATCACAGGAGAGTCTGGAACGGGTAAAGAGTTAATAGCCAAGATGATTCACCGTAACAGCAATCGGCGTGATGGTCCTTTTGTTGCGATTAACTGCGCGGCACTTTCAGAATCATTGCTGGAATCTGAGCTTTTTGGGCATGAAAAGGGAGCCTTTACGGGGGCGGAAAAGTATCGTGAAGGGCGTTTTTCTACCGCGCATTCTGGAACTCTTTTTCTTGATGAGATTGGCGAGATGCCTCTTCCCATGCAGGCAAAGCTGCTGCGTGCGATTCAGGAACGTGAGATTCAGCGTGTCGGAGGTGATACGGTGATTCATGTAGACGTACGTATTCTGGCGGCAACAAACCGAGATCTCAGGAAAGAAGTGGAGGCTGGGCGGTTTCGGCAGGATTTGTACTATCGTTTGAATGTGGTTTCTGTGACTTTGCCACCTTTGCGCGAAAGAGAAGAGGATATTCCTTTACTGGCCACATTTTTTTTACGGAAATTTGCGGAAAAAAATGGAAAAAATATCCGTGGATTTACGCCTGCGGCCATGAATATGCTTGTGCGGTATTTTTGGCCAGGCAATGTTCGTGAACTGGAAAACACGGTTGAGCGCGCAACAGTATTGTTAATGGGCGCGTATGTGAGCGAGCGCGAACTGCCTCCTGGTCTTTTGCAGGAGATGAATGGAAGTGGAGGGAATGCGAATAACTTTTCCAATATGACGCTGGAAGAGATTGAGCGAGTGATTGTCAGGGATGCGCTTGAGAGTGCTGGAGGCAACAAAAGCGAGGCTGCCCGTCGTTTGGGAATTACGCGGAAAACGCTTGCGGCAAAGATGCGTGAATAGCGTTCATGCCCGCGACTGGCGAGAGATTGATGTGAGGGTGTGCCTTGTTGGCATGCCTTTTTTTATGTTATATATGCGGTATGAGTGGTATTTTTTTAGATTGCAGCACTTGGGTGGTGTGGATGCCTTATTTTGTCTGACTGTAGGGAGTGAATATGATTTTTTATTTATCATAAATGTAGAAATAATAATGTATTTATGTAAAAAAAATTTTACAGATACTATGCCAGTACGCCTTTTAAAATATAAAAGAAATAAAGATAGTTCTTAATGATATTATATAATACAGTATGTTATGTTCTAGATATTAAAAATCATCGCCAAAAGTAGCTGTCGTTTTTTTGAAACACATAAATGTAAAAAATTATTGACTTAGAGTGTTCTTTTTAGCAAAATAGCTCTCGTAGGCAATAATGGTTTTCCATATGAAAACCGCCGCAAGCTATTGTGAGCGTTTCTCGAAGATGACATGAGAGGCGTATCAGACCTGAGCCGATACCTTTCGGGCTGTCACAATCAATCATAGGCATGCTTTACGCACGAAAAAATACAAGTGCCTGATTCAAAATACGCTCTCCTGTCTGAGCAGTATGTTATATGAATCTAGTAGGTTTTGTATTTTTACAGTTCTTTTTTTAGGAGCATTGGTGTGCGCAGAGCAAGTATTTCTGATTGAGGGCAGCCTTTTTTGCTGCCCTGTAACCAGTGTATTTGCGAATAATACACTGATATCTATGGGGTTATTGTATGAACTCTCAAAATACTCTCTCGTTGAATCGTCCTGCTGCTGGTGAAGTTGTTTCCCTGTCTCCGGCAGGTGCTGAAATCTCTCTTTCGTTTTCTTCCAGTCAGCCTTCTTTTAGTACAGAGGGAGCTAATCTGATTTGTTCTTTTCCTGATGGTTGCACGATTGTGCTGAAAAATTTATATGATATATATTCGCAAGATATCCTGCCCCAGTTTAGTGTTAATGGAGAAGCCATCCCGGGTGCTGTTTTTCTGTGCCTGTTTGGAATAGATGTTATGCCTTCGTCTGATGCCGAAAGTGCTGGTAGGGTTTTCGCTGGATGCTCTCCTTTTTCAACGTCCATCATTGTTTTGGCAATGTGTTTTTCT
>CAMTOM010000307.1 GCA_947074125.1 uncultured Desulfovibrionaceae bacterium | reverse complement strand
AGATATATTGCTGACGTTAAAGGTAAAAAAATATTGCGTCGTGAATCTTTTTATAAATCGTTGTTTTTGTAAGTATTTTTTTATTTTTTTATCCTATTTGAAAGGTATCTTTGTGAATTATTTATATTCTTTTAATAATCTTTTGAAATCAATATGTTAGCTTTAAATGTGTATTATCGTTGTGGGACAATTTTATTGCCAAAATTGTCTTTTATCTTGTTAAAAAATTTTCACTATTTTTTCTAATAATATAAAGTATTTGTAATGATTTTAAAAATATATGTGTTCTTTTGTGTATTAAATTTTGTTTACTTTTTTAAGTACTTAGCTTGTGGACATTTTAATGAGGACTGCTATTGTGATTCTGTAAACGCTTGGGAAATCAATACGAGAGCGTGTTGTTTTTGGGAAAATTGTTGCCTGTTGTTGATTTTGTAAACATGGGGATGCCGTAATGCAATGCGGGAAAAATATTCTTAGCGGACTTCTTGTTGTTTTTCTGCTTTTGATTCTTGCAGGAACTGCTTTGTCGGCAGAAAACAGGCGTTATCGAGCTCTGCCCCTGGGGGGTGAGAGCGTTTTCATTTTGGACACGCGCGATGGGCATATGTGGCTATGGCGTGGTGCGGGTGATACGCGCGTAAAAGCGTCTGGCGAAAATCCAAGTGTGCTGTATCAGGGGAATGTTCAGAAAAATGTAGCACCTCCGAAAAGCAGTATTCCTCTTCAGAAGGGTAAGCCTGTGCCGTCCCGCACTTCAGAAGATAGCCGTTTCTAAAGTGTGTTTGTTTTGAGGCTTCATTCATGAGGTGATGATATGATGATAAGAAAATATATTCCTCTTGTGCTTTTGTGTGTTTCTCTTCCCTGTGCGGTCTTTGCTGGTGAGGCAGAGGCTTTAAAAAAACCTTCTCAGGGAAATGTCCAGATAGGCTCCATAAAGAGTTCTGGATCATCTTCAAGCGGTGTTCGTCAGAGTATCAATATTTCTGGGGCAGATGTTCGCGTTAGCAATGGCTCTGTCAAAATCGGTGATCTTGATGAAAAAACCGCAAAAAGCAATCCACAGCAGAATATTGTTGCGAAAGATGTGAAGGTGCATGTGAATGGCAAGAATGTAAAAATCAACTCTGCTGAAGATGTCAAAAAGCTGAATGAGGGGCGTCTGGATGAGTTGCAGGAAGAAAGATAGTCGCGTTTCTCTCGGTACTTTTGCAGAGCGCTTTTTGTGGAGGAGATGCATAATGAAGATATTGTTAAGTGTTCTCGCTTTGTCCTTATTGCCTTTTGTGGCGCAGGCGGCTTCTGTTGGAGGCGTTTCACAGGATGTTAATATACAGGGAACAACCATTGAAGCCGTTTCTGGATCAACGGTGGTTATCGGAGAGGTGGGCGGTCGGTATGGCGGTGATGACTCACAGCAAATCAAACTGAGCAATGTGAAGATTTTTGCAGATGGCGAGGATATCAAGATAAATTCTATTGAAGATGCCAATGCCTTGGGTTTTTAAGTCATCGTGCCTTACTATATCTGCCCTTGGGGGATGGAATTTATTATGAAAAAAACTCTCGCTTTTCTTGTTATCTCACTTGTACTTCCCCTGCCTCTGCTTGCTGCTGGAAAAATGAGCAATATCAGTCAGGAGATTGATATTGAAGATGCTACCATTACAGCAACGGGTGGCTCAAACGCGTCTGCTGGCGCTGGCTTCGATGTTAGCGTGTTTGGCAAATCTATTCTCGGTGCATCTGCTGAAGTTGGGGCAGCCAAGGAACGCGGTAGTGTTGTGATTGGCAATATTGCTGGTACGGATGGCGCCACCATGAATAATGTTTCCCAGAATGTGAATGCCAAAAATGCAAAGATTACGGGAGATGGTGGTTCTGTGAAGCTTGGCAGCATTACCGCTTCTGGTGGCAAACTGGAGAATATTGACCAGCGAGTGGATGCTGAGCAGAGCGAAATTCAGGCAAGTGGTGGCGGGGGTGCTTCAGGTAGCGCACAGGGACATTTTTTGATTTGGGGTGGCAAAGTGGAAGCGGGTGGAGCCGTGCCGCCTGGTAGTGTCAGTGTGGGAACAATAGCTTCCGATAAAGCCCAGATGGATAATGTTTCCCAGACGGTTAACGCCAAGCGAGCCAAAATCACGGCTCATGGTGGAAGCGTCAATGTAGGCTCCATTTCTGCTGAGTAGTATGTATACAAACATATAATATAGATGGATTTTTGCTTACGATATAACCTACATGTGTAGATTATATATACTTCGGATGTGTTAACAGAGTTATTTCAAAAGGAGAAAATCATGAAAAAAACAATCGTGCTGTTTGCTGCTCTTATGTTGCTTGCTTCTTCCGCTTTTGCTGCTGGTAAATTGAGCAATATCACTCAGGAAATTGATATTGAAAATGCTGATATTCGTGCTAGTGGTGGTACTGGTGTTAACGTCTCTGCTTCTGGTGGTGGCGGTACTGCACTTGCTGGTGGTCAGGGTGCTGTTGGTGTGGGCGTGAATACTGCGGCTGGTAGCGTTGTGATAGGTAACATTGCTGCTGCTAATGGTGCTGAGATGGATAATGTCAGCCAGACTATTAAAGCCAAAGGCGTAAAAATCGATGCCGATGGTGGCTCTGTTTCTGTGGGCACTATTTCTGCTCAATAAGTTTTAGTTATTCCTGGAGGAGGGGGGCTTTCGTGTGATAGAAAGTTCCTCTCTCCTGTACCTGTTTTGATGTAAAGGGCACTGGTTAGGTGATTATGAAAATACCTTTTTTGTTCAGTCTCGTTTCTGT
>CAMTOM010000306.1 GCA_947074125.1 uncultured Desulfovibrionaceae bacterium | reverse complement strand
GTCTTTTGTCAGATGGTAGCGCTGAACTTTGTTTTAGAGATAGCGGTCCTGGTTTTGACCCCGAATCATTTTCTCATTTTCTTGATCCCTTTTTTACCACAAAAGATGGTGGCACGGGTTTGGGCTTGCCTATTGTGAAAAGCATTATTACCAGTCATGGTGGCGACATTTTTCTGGAGAATAACCCTGATGGTGGCGCATGTGTGCGTATTATTCTGCCAGCGGCTATTCCTGAAGAATTAAAAAACTCTGCTTGAGTTATGTGATTATGATAATGAACGGAGCACCATCCTTGTGATGTGTGCCATGGAGGAAAAGGCATGAGTGAGCGCTCGCATATTTTGCTCATCGATGATGAAAAAAATTATTTACTGGTACTTGAAGCGCTTTTGCTTGATGCAGGTTATAATGTGACTGCCATCAGTGATCCTGAGACAGCATTGGCTTTTCTGGACGAATCGGAAGTGGATGTTGTTGTAACAGACATGAAAATGCCCAAAGTTACGGGGCGTGAGGTTTTAGAGCGCGTCAAGAAAAACTGGCCCTATATTCCGGTGCTTATTATGACAGCGTTTGGCAGTATTGAAAGCGCTGTCGATGTGATGAAGTATGGCGCTTTTGATTATATTACCAAACCTTTTTCCAATGATGAGCTGCTGCTTTCGGTACATAATGCGGCAGAGCTGTCCAGAGCACACCGTCAGTATCGTCTTTTACAGGAAGCGATGGAAGATAGGTATGGTGTCCACCAAATTATTGGGCGTAGCCGTGCGATACGTACTGTCCTGGAGATGGTGGAGCGTGCTGCCCCCAGCCGTTCAACGGTGCTGATTACCGGAGAGTCAGGAACAGGCAAGGAACTTGTGGCGCGGGCGATTCATGTAAGCTCACCCCGAAAAGACGCTCCTTTTATTTCGGTAAACTGTATGGCCTTAAACCCTGGTGTACTGGAGAGCGAGCTTTTTGGACACGAAAAAGGTTCATTTACAGGCGCTGTGGCGATGCGACGCGGGCGTTTTGAACAGGCTGACGGAGGCACACTCTTTCTTGATGAAATTGCTGAGCTGAGTCAGGACTTGCAGGTAAAGCTTTTGCGCGTTTTGCAGGAGCGCTGTTTTGAACGTGTGGGCGGAGGCGAGGAAATTGAGGTGGATATACGTGTCGTTGCCGCTACAAATAAGGATCTCGCGGCGATGGTAGAGAGTGGTGCTTTTCGTGATGACCTTTACTATCGCTTGAATGTGGTACAGGTTCCTTTGCCTCCTTTGCGGGAGCGGCGGGAAGATATTCCACTGCTGGTTGCTCATTTTGCTGAGAAGCTTGCCCATGATAATGGCGTTGTGGTAAAAACCTTTAGCACGGAAGCCCTTAATTACCTGACAGGCTATGAATGGCCTGGCAATATTCGTCAGCTTCAAAATGTTGTGGAGCGCTGTCTGGTATTGGTGTCGGGTGGTGTGATTGATGTGGAAAGCCTGCCGCCGGAAATTCGCGATGAAGAATCCCAGTTCAAAAGTGCGGTGGATTTATTGCCTGTGGAGCTTGATCTTGCGGATACTTTGGAAAAAATCGAAGCCGCCCTTATTCGGCGTGCGCTTGTGCGGGCAGATCTTGTGCAGGTAAAGGCTGCGGAATTATTGGGTATTTCAAAAAGTTTGCTGCAATATAAGCTGAAAAAATACGCTATTACCGGACACTGATGTCAGAACTGGTCACGCATCCGCTCAAAGCCCTGTGGAATGAATATTCACGGGTACTCATTCTTGGTACCATGCCTTCTCCCGCATCGCGGGAGCGGGCTTTTTATTATGCGCATCCACAAAATCGTTTTTGGACGGTCATCTCTGCTGTCTTGGTAGAACCTTTTTCAGAAGAAAAGCATGTTCGTCAGCAGATGCTTCTCAGGCATGGCATTGCGCTTTGGGATGTATTGCAGCAATGCGCCATCAAAGGTGCTGCCGATCAAAGCATTCGCGATCCGATACCCAACGATATTTCTTTTTTGTTGGAGCGTGCGCCCATTCAGGCAATTTTTACCACAGGGCAGACAGCAGCCCGCCTGTACGCACGTCTTTGCCAGCCTTGTACACAGCGTGTCGCAATACCGCTCCCCTCGACGAGTCCTGCCAATTGTGCCTGCTCACTGGAAAAACTGATCGCGGCCTATGCGGTCATACGGCCATGGCTGAAAGACAGGGAAGGGGAACTGTCTGCCTGGAAGAGTTTTTAGAGAAGAAAAAAGCCACGAATCTTGCGACTCGCGGCTTTGAGGAGCCGGACACCCGACAACAACTGTTGCCGCTGCTTTCTTTCGAACCTGACGGGGTTGGCAGCGCTGTCGCCGTCCGGCTTCTCCATCAGGAAAGAGAGTATAGAGAAAAAGCCTTTTCGCTGTCAACCAGTGATATTGGGCTTTTCTGGGAGAGCGCGTGCTGTGAAGTTGAGCAGCTTTGTCGCATTTGTACAGTATTGCTCTATTTGCGTATCGCTCAGGCGGGCAAGAGATTGCAGGCGCTCCATTTCCTGTGACTGATCGTATAAAGGATAGTCACTGCCAAAAAGAATATACTCTTGGGGATGTGTCCGTAAGATTGTGCGGAGAAGTTCAGGGGCAATGAAAGGGGTGGCGCTTGAAGTGTCCAGCCAGACAGGCTTGCCCACGAGGGTGTGAAGGCTGTGCTGCCATTGATGATAGCCGCCAAGATGTGCGGCAATAACACGCAGATGGGGGAACTGTTTCCCTTTGTATTGCGCATCAAAGAGTTTCTCGAGATGATAGGTTTAAACGATGTATGG
>CAMTOM010000305.1 GCA_947074125.1 uncultured Desulfovibrionaceae bacterium | reverse complement strand
AAAAAAAAAGAAGAAAAAAAATAAGAAGAAAAAAAAAGAGCACAAAAAAAAAAGAAATGATAAGAACTAGGGTGAGAGACACGTATCAATAACAAAAGAAAGAAGAATGGATGTGAAAAATAGGTCTTGATGCGCAAAAGAACCTGCACAAGAAAAGCCAGAAGTAAAGGAGGTACCAAGGAAATTGAACAGGTAAAAACCACACGGACAGATGTTAAAAAACGCCACAACGAAAATCTGAAATCTCCTGAAAAAGCCGCTGCCCTTTAAGCTGTTGCACTTTGTCTGTATCCACAAAATCCTGATGAAGCGCTCGCCATTATTGACTATCTCAAAGGTCCTGCACCACTGACAACCAGAGACAAACAATTTTTGCGAGATCAAATCGCAAAAAGTCCTTACATTGGCCACTCCTATTTTGCAGGCAGCTCACCACAAAATGAGTATCGCCCACGCCAGCCCTATAGCCTTACGGTGACGGCAAATCCTCACAGCTACAGGGAAGCCAACCTGGCACGTCTTTTTATTGCCTCATCAGGAGCAGACTCCCCGCGCCCCATCACCATGCGCCTTAAGCCCAGTACAGGGGAATGGTTCTTGTGGGAATACAGTTCGCTTCTCTCTGGTATTCGGAAGCCAGATTCCGCAGATCCCTGGAAGTAAGCCTTCCCCCATCTACCCTCTATCAAAAAAACATCCTTTCCCTTCTCACACGGGGCAAAGGATGTTTTCTTTTTCCTGCTGGCTCTCTTGTATAGTGTGCGGATGCAATAACATACTGCATGCTCTCCCTCCTTCCGCCCTCCTTGCCTCCTCTCAAAAAAATCCCAGCATCGTCGCATAAAGAGCATTACACTGTCACGTGCGCGTCACACATCATGGCTATCTTGTAAAGCATCAAAGGTTTTACTGTATCAATGCAACTTGTGAGGATCGTATGTACAATACACGAATAGCGGCACTTATGGCACAAATTGAAAAAGAAAAAAACATACTCCAGCTTGTTCGGGGGGCCTTTCAGGCAGAGCCTTGTGCCGATGAACTTGACCTTGATTTCACCTTCACCAATGTTCAGTTCGCAACAATCATGGCAAAGCGCGCTATGGAACGCCTGAAGACCCTTGAGGCGCTTCTTGAAAAAGCGCGTAGTCATGATGCTTTTCTTTGTGCTGAATGTGGTGAACCCATTCCTCTGGAGCGAGTCCTGGCTGCACCGGAAAGCACACTCTGCCGTGACTGTCAGGAACTTTGGGAACGGCAAAAAGCCTGTGAAAGCTATGTCCCACCGCAACACCTCCATTCACGTTCCAGAGGTGGGATGGCTGGATAGCAAAAGGAGCGATATGTACTTATGACACTTTCTCAAAACAATTTCCCGCGTGTATCGCAAAGTATACACGCGGGAATGTACAGAATGAAAAAGCAAAGGTATATGCTGAAAATCTTACTTGACTACCTCAACGTAATCAACATCCACTTCATTGCCGCGCTTACTGGAGTGGTCTACTTCACCGCGCAGACGAACGATATTTGAGGGCTTCACAGTACGACCATGAAAGTCGTCCTTGTCAATCTTCACTGTCACAGTGCCTGAAGCGTCCTGAAAAAGATAGCGCTCCTTACCCAGCTTTTTTATGATGCGCCCTTCAAGACGGCAGGCCGCATCATCCCGTGCGTTAGCAACTTGGTCGGCTTGCGTAACAATACCGCCCTGATGCTTTCTGGAAGAAGGAGCTTCGTCGCGATGCTTGTTATCACGACGGTCATCCTGAAAGCCGCCGCGACTGTCAGAAGCACTTCTGCCTTTGTCATAGGCAAAAACATTACCAGCCAATACCATCATAAAAAGAACAGAAAACAATAACGAAAGTTTTTTCATGTAAATCTCCATAGATAAATCTGTTGCTTTGTTTTCGTTACTCTCTATCTAAGCACTTTTCAAGAGCTATCAAGAGCACAAATTTTCTCACATCAGCACCATTTCATGAAAAAGATACTATTATTTAAAACAAATAAAAAATAACACAATAAAAACAGTACATTATACTACTATTTTATCCATGACTTGCTGCCATAACAGTAAATGAGGCCAATATAATACATCCAAGCGCTGCTCCCTGCACAAGTGAAAGCGTTTCTCCCAAAAAACAATACCCAGAAAGCGCACCAATCGCAGGTTCCAAACTCATAAGCACCCCAAAAGCATGGGCAGGAATACGCTTAAGGGCAACCATTTCCAGGCCATAGGGAAGCGCCGATGACAGTATCCCCAACAACAGCGCTGGCAGCAGCAAAGACCATGAAAACAATGCCGTCCCCGTGCTGGCAATACCAATAGGGACAATAGCACTCGCCGCAAAACACATTCCTAAAGCAACGGAAGCCGCCGTACCGCTTTTGCCAGCCTTCTTGCCCCAAATAATATAAAACCCCCAACAACACCCAGCACACAGAGCCCAAAAAGCTCCCAGCAGATCAATATCTCCGCCCTGCCCCCAGGGAAGCAAAAGACACAGACCCGTTACCGCCAGCAGCACTCCGAAAATATCTTTTAAACGACGCGAATACACTATGGCGACTACCAGCGGCCCTATAAATTCAAGCCCGACAGCAATACCCAAAGGAATCCGTTCAATGGAAAGATAAAAAAACATGTTCATAAATCCACAAGAAAGACCATAACAACAACTAAACTTCAGTCCAGCACGATAAGGTGGCGCCGTCCACGGACCCAAACTCATACAGAGAATCACGGCAGCAGTAACAACACGCCGAGCCGTCGTTCCCAGAGACCCCCCACGCCCAC
>CAMTOM010000304.1 GCA_947074125.1 uncultured Desulfovibrionaceae bacterium | reverse complement strand
CCTTCCTTCAGTGGCACTTCATGTCCTGCTCAACCCGCGTCTAGGTATCAGTTCGAACCAGCTATGCTACGCCAGGCCACAGTGATAATTGTGGTGCAGAGTACCCACGGAGGCGATGCAATCCCTGACACACCAGACATGTTGCTCACACAGGAATTGAAACGCCTGTGCCCTTATATGGGCTTGCGTTTCCTTGACCATATCATTGTGACTGAAGAAAACTGCTACAGTTTTACCAATATGGGATTATTGTAGCCTGGGGAGTAATAAGATGCCACACAACGATGAGAACAAGCAGTTCTCTCTTTCTCCTTCCGATACCGCAGACCTGAAAACTGATACCAGCTCTGACACCTCAAAGGACGAAACAGAAAACATCCATTCGGCTGCTGCCGAAGAAAAAGAAGCCTTGCTGGAAGGCTCCGAGTATGAAAAAAATCCGGAAGAAGAGGAACGCATCCCCTCGCAACTACCTGTGCTGGCAGTACGCGATGTGGTTATTTTTAATTATATGATTCTTCCTCTCTTCGTGGGACGCGAAAAATCCGTACGCGCTGTGGAAGCAGCTCTTGAACAGAAAAAGTTTTTGCTCGTCTGCGCCCAAAAAGCAGAAGATATTGAAGACCCACAATCAGAAGATCTGTATCATTTTGGCACTGTTGTCAAAGTCATGCGTATGCTTAAAATGCCGGACGGACGCGTAAAAGTACTCGTACAGGGTGTCAGTCGGGCTGTGGTCGATGATTTTGTACAGCTTTCTCCCTATCTGGAAGCACATATCACACGCCTTGATGAAATTGTGCCCCAGTACGATGCCAATACTGAAGCCCTCCTGCGTACCGCACGCGAACTCAGTGCCAAGGTGCTGACATTGCGAGGCATCGCAGTCAACGATATTTCGCCTCTTCTGGAAAGCATTGATGATCCAGGGCGTCTGGCAGACCTTATTGCTTCCAATATGCGCATCAGAGTCGATGAAGGTCAGAAAATTCTGGAAGCTATAGACCCAGTGGAGCGGCTGACACTTATTACAGCCCTGCTGGCTAAAGAAATAGAAGTCGCCACCGTACAGGCTCGCATCCAGAATTCCGCTCGTGAAGGGATGGATAAGGCACAAAAAGAATACTATCTGCGTGAACAGATTAAAGCGATCCGTCAGGAGCTTGGAGAAGGAGAGCAAGCAGAAGAAGATGACCTCAGAGAACTCATGCAGGCTCTGAAAAAAGCTGGTCTCCCCAAAGACGTCAATAAAGAAGCAGACAAACAGCTTCGCCGTTTACGCACAATGCACAATGACTCTTCTGAGGCCAATGTTATACGTACGTATCTGGAACTCCTGGCTGACCTGCCCTGGAAAAAACTCTCCAAAGACAAACTGGATATCTTAAATGCGGCGAAAATCCTTGATGAAGACCATTATGGTCTGGATAAAGTAAAAGACAGAATTCTCGAATTTTTGAGCGTTCGCAAACTCAATCCAGATTCAAAAGGCCCCATCCTCTGCTTTGCTGGCCCTCCAGGTGTGGGAAAAACCTCTCTGGGACGTTCCATCGCCCGTGCCCTCGGACGCCAGTTCCAGCGCCTTTCTCTTGGCGGTATGCGCGACGAAGCAGAAATACGCGGGCATCGCCGCACCTACATTGGTTCCATGCCTGGTCGTATCATTCAGGCAATCAAACAGGCAGGTACACGCAATCCTGTTATTATGCTTGATGAAGTGGACAAGCTTGGCAACGATTTTCGTGGCGACCCCTCCTCAGCCTTGCTGGAAGTACTTGATCCTGAACAAAACCACACCTTCAGTGATCACTACCTGAATGTGCCTTTTGACCTTTCAAAAGTCATGTTCATCTGCACAGCAAACCATCTGGAAACCATCCCAGGTCCCCTTCAGGATCGTATGGAAATCATTACCCTGCCCGGATATACACTTCAGGAAAAGCTGACTATCGCCAAAACATATCTGATTCCCAGAGTCATTAAAGAAAATGGTTTGAAAACACCCGATCTTCATATTGATGATAGTGCAGTAACAGCCGTTATCAAACAGTATACCCGTGAGGCTGGTTTGCGCAGTCTTGAAAGAGAACTCTCGTCTGTCTGCCGTAAGCTGGCACGCAAAAAGGCTGAAGGAGAAAAACCTCCTTTCAGCATTGCTCCAGAAGATGTCAATCGCCTGTTAGGCGTACCTCGCTATACTGAAGATGAAAAAGAAAAAACCCTCCAGCCTGGAATGGCTCTTGGCCTTGCCTGGACACCGGTAGGCGGCGAAGTACTCACCATTGAAACCACAGTCATGAATGGGAAAGGGCAACTTGTGCTTACAGGACAATTGGGCGATGTTATGAAAGAAAGCGCTCAGGCAGCATTCAGCTACATTCGCAGCCGGAGCGATAAATTGCATATTGATTCCAGCATCTTCCAGGAAAAAGATATCCATATCCATGTGCCCGCCGGAGCCACTCCCAAAGATGGCCCTTCTGCTGGCGTCACTCTGGCAATAGCCCTTATCTCTGCTCTGACTGGGAAAAAAGTAAATCCCAATCTCTGCATGACGGGAGAAATCACACTGCAAGGACGTGTTCTGCCTGTTGGCGGAATAAAAGAAAAAATCCTTGCGGGTGTCGCACACGGCCTCAAACATGTCATTATTCCACAGCAAAACATGAAAGACCTTGAAGATGTACCTTCAGAACTCCTCAAAAAAATACATGTACATCCTGCGGCCAACAATGATGATACGCTCTCTTTAGTTTTTGGCAAAAAATAGTCTTTCCACACACAGAAGAAACACGAACTAGCCCTAA
>CAMTOM010000303.1 GCA_947074125.1 uncultured Desulfovibrionaceae bacterium | reverse complement strand
ACCAATTCCCTTCGGTTTCTGGAGCCGATGATGATGGATTGCTCTGCTCTGGGGGGGATTTGTCTCCTGCCTGTCTGTTGCGAGCATATACACTGGGGATTTTTCCCTGGTTCAATCCTGGTGAGCCTATTTTGTGGTGGTCACCTGATCCCAGAGCTATACTGTCATTAGACGATTTGCATATTTCAAAGCGCCTTGCACGCTCTTTTCGCACCCATCCTTTCATCCTGACAATGGATACGGCTTTTGATGCTGTTATTCATGCGTGTGCTGCACCACGTGAAGGCCATATCGGAACGTGGCTTGGAACTGAAATGATGGATGCATACATGCTTTTACACAGGATGGGCTATGCCCACTCTTTTGAAGCGTGGCGCGATGGTCAGTTAGTGGGAGGTTTGTACGGTATAGGGATGCGTCGGGTTTTTTTTGGAGAATCCATGTTTCATCGTGTGGATAATGCCTCTCGTGCGGCTCTTTTGGGATTGGTGACCTGTTTGCGGCAGCGCGGCTGCACATTGCTGGACTGCCAGCAGCAAACGACTTCCATGCAGTTTATGGGAGCATCCCCCATTCCCCGTCAGGAATTTCTGGAGCGCTTGCAGGATGCGTTATTACCTCTCGCAGGAGAAGAAGAAAGCATTCGTCCGTGGGAAGAAATAGAGTTTCATATTTCAACAAAAGAATTGTGCCGTGTCGGTGGCACTGAGATGGAAAAACCCTGTCATGGAACACCTCTTTAAGCTCGTTTCTGAATATCAGCCCACGGGAGATCAGCCGGAGGCCATTGAAGCTCTTGTCAGCAATATACAGCAAGGGGTTCGTGATCAGGTGCTGCTTGGGGTAACAGGTTCTGGTAAAACATTTACTATGGCGAATGTGATCGCCCGTTGTGATCGTCCAGCCCTGATTCTGGCGCCTAATAAAACACTGGCTGCCCAGCTCTATGCGGAATTTCGTGCGCTCTTTCCAGATAATGCTGTAGAGTATTTTGTCAGCTATTATGACTACTATCAGCCAGAAGCCTATGTGCCTGCCTCTGATACCTATATCGAAAAAGATTCCTCGGTTAATGACAACATTGATAAATTACGCCACGCCGCAACACACGCTCTTCTAACGCGGCGGGATGTGATTATTGTTGCTTCCGTGTCCTGTATCTACGGTCTTGGTTCCCCTGAATATTATGCGCAGATGGTGATACCTGTAGAAACAGGACAGCACTTCCCCATGGATGACCTTATGACGCGCCTGGTGGAAATTCATTATGAACGCAATGAATATGATTTTCATAGAGGTACTTTTCGTTTGCGTGGCGATGTGCTGGAGATCATTCCTGCCTATCACCATGAACGGGCATTACGTCTGGAGTTCTTCGGGGATGACATTGAAGCCATGTATGAGATTGATCCCCTGACTGGCGAAATTCTGGCTCCTGTGGAAAAAACAGTCATCTACCCCGCGAGTCACTTTGTTTCTGCGCAGGATAATCTGAAACGGGCTTTGGCGGATATTCGTGAAGAACTCGGAGAACGACTGCGAGAATTTCAGAATGGCGGCAAGCTTGTTGAAGCACAACGCCTGGAACAGCGTACACAGCTTGATTTGGAAATGCTGGAAGAACTTGGCTATTGTAATGGCGTTGAAAACTATACCCGCCATCTTGATGGACGCAAAGCCGGTGAACCTCCTTCCTGTTTATTAAACTATTTCCCTAAAGATTTTCTCCTTTTTGTTGATGAATCACATATAGCGGTGGCGCAAGTGGGAGGAATGTTCAAAGGCGATCGCTCCCGCAAGGAAACTCTCGTTTCCTACGGCTTTCGCTTGCCCTCTGCACTGGATAACCGTCCTCTGCGTTTTGCGGAATTTGAAAATATGCTTTCCCAGGTTGTGTACGTTTCGGCAACTCCTGGGAAATGGGAAATGGAAAAATCACAGGGGATTATTGCCGAACAGATTATTCGCCCTACAGGGCTGCTTGACCCGCTTGTGGCAGTGCGACCCGTTAAAGGGCAGATGGATGATCTCTTGGGAGAATGCCGCGCCCGTATTGCCCGCAACGAAAGAGTGCTGGTAACAACCCTGACAAAGCGCATGGCTGAAGATTTGACGGAATATTGTCTGAATATGGGCGTTAAAGCACGCTATCTTCATTCAGATATCGAAACACTTGAGCGCATACAGATTATCCGTGCCTTGCGTGCAGGAGAGTTTGATGTGCTTGTGGGTATTAACCTTTTACGGGAAGGTCTTGATATTCCTGAAGTTTCTTTGGTGGCTATCCTCGATGCAGACAAAGAAGGTTTTCTGCGCTCCACAGGTTCCCTCATTCAGACCTTTGGACGAGCCGCACGTAATGTCAATGGAGAAGTCATTCTCTACGCAGACGCGATAACCGCCTCCATGCGTGCCGCTATGGAAGAAACATCACGTCGCAGAGAAAAACAGCTCGCCTATAATAACGAACACAATATTACCCCTACAAGCATTACCAAAAAACTGGATAGCCCTCTTGATGCCATCTATGAAGAAGATAGTGCCAAAAAACGCAAAGGAACAAAAAAGGCAGAAAAATCCCCCTTGGAAGAAATGCCCCTTACCACTGAAGATACCACAAAACTCATTATTCAGTTGGAAAAAGAAATGCGCGCCGCAGCTAAAGAACTCGAATTTGAACGAGCAGCGCTTCTACGAGATCGAGTGCGCGAGCTCCGCGAGCGCATGATCTCTCTATCTGTTTGAAAACAGAAATGGGAGAGAAAAGAGAAAGGCATGTGGTGGGAAGTGGCTCACAAACACCCTGGGAGGGGAG
>CAMTOM010000302.1 GCA_947074125.1 uncultured Desulfovibrionaceae bacterium | reverse complement strand
TTTTCTATCAGTCAAGTATGTAACACAGTTGCTTTCAGTACTTTTCTGCTTCTTTGTTATGTATGATTAGATTAATCAGTTGTATATTTACTTAATCGTCAACTCATTTTATGGATGTTCATTCATACATGACGATCTCTCCTGCATTGCAGTAGACGCCATATTGTGTTTTTGTTTCTGGTGTTGCAGCCATAGATCCTGAAGCGTAGGCAAGTGAGAAAAGACAGACAGCAAGACATGTGATAATGCTTTTCATTGTTGTTTCTCCTATAGGACAAAAAGTTAATGTTTTGTTGTCATTCATGTAACTAATATCGCATTGTTATCTGTCAATTCTTTATGATAAAGCTATTATATTGCTAATGCAGTGTATTTTATTCAAAATATCTTATTGATTTCTGTTCTTGCTATGCTTGCAAATGAGCACATAAAAAACTGCCATTACTGGAGTAGAGTAATGGCAGTTCTTTTTGCTATTGTGAATAGGGGAGCTATTCGCCCATGAGTGTTGTGGGCAGCCAGGTAATCAATGATGGGAAAAGAACGAGCAGGATAATGCACAGAAGAAAAGATGGGAGAAAATAGGAGGCACCTCGAAAGACCTGGGCAACAGGTATTATCTTGCCATAGCCATATGTGGACATGCTGGACACAACGAAGGTAGAAGCGCCTACTGGCGGGGTAATCGCGCCAATACTGGTGATAATGATCAGAAGTACGCTGAACCAGAGCGGATCCCAGCCCAGTTTTTCTGCCAGCGGGAAAAAGATGGGGATTGTGATGACAAGCAGGGCAAGGGCGTCCATAATCATGCCTCCCACCCAGAAGATGATGCCTGTTAACAGAAGAATGAGTAAGGGAGAGATGTCCTGTGCGGCTATAGAATCAGCAAGGGTGAAGGGGAGGCGTGTGAGCGTCAGGAATTTGCCAAACATGGCAGCGCCAGCCATCAACATAAAAATCATGGCGGAAATGGCAAGGCTTTCCCGTAATGCCTTACATATGCCTTGATAGTGCAGTTTGCCGCGCATAAGCCCAAAGAGGATGGCCAGTGCGCTGCCTGCGGCGCCAGCTTCTGTTGGGGTAAAAATACCTTTTGTCATTCCCCAGAGAATCAGAAGAAAAAGCGTACCGGCTTCCAAAAGACCTGATGAAAGATAGAGCCGTGCCTTCCAGTTGCTTCGTTCTCCACAAGGAGCCCAGTCGAGATGGCGTTTGGCGAGAAAAGAAACAGTGATAACGAAGCCTGTGAGGAGCAGGATTCCAGGAATGATGCCCCCCAAAAAGAGACGCTGGATGGAAGATGCGGTTTGTACGCCAACAACAATGGCAACAACACTGGGAGGAATAATAACCCCAAGCGTTGTGCCAGCCGCAACAGCACCCGTTGCCAGAACGGGATGGTATCCGTATTTGTGCATTTGGGGCAGGGCGACCGCAGACATGGTGGCGGCGGTGGCGATATTGGAGCCACAGATTGCCGCAAACGCACCACACGTGAGGAGTGTTGCTGTAGCGATGCCGCCGCGCCGATGGCCATTAAGAGCGTAAACGGCGGTGTAGAGACGCTCACTCAAGCCTGAGTGATAGCAGACCTGCCCCATGAGAATAAAGAGCGGCACAACCGTCAGACCATAGCCGGAGAATGTCCCCCAGAGCTCGCTTCCAGCCATGTTGATGGCATTGTCGATGCCATCGAGGAGCGCATAACCGCAAAAGCCGACAATTCCCAGAAGCAGGGCGACAGGGATGCGGACGAAAAGAATGACGCTTGTAAGAATGATAAGTGAAAAAAGAGCCAGGAGTTCAGGAGAAACAAAGGTCATGAGGTATGCTCCTGCTGTTGTGGGAAAACTTTTTGCAAAAGCATACCGATCATGACCAGAACCTGTAAGAAGCAAGCGAAAGAAAGGGTAAAAACAAAGCCGTAGTAGCTGAAATTCCAGCCATCCACCTGTTCATTCATTTCCTGCACAAAGAAGGCAAGCGCTGCCGTTTCTGTGGCGAGAAGCGCCATGAGGGCGATCGTAGCCAACATGGCAATGGCATTTTGCATACGTCGAAAAGAGCGTGGCAGGCGTTCACTGAACATGCCACCCATAATATGACTTGAGCGTATTTGTGCCTGTGGCAGGCTCAGGCCAATGGCGGCGGCGACAAGGTAGCCACTGATTTCAACAACACCCCGCAAGGATTGTTCTGCAAAAAAACGCAAGCCGATATTATACAGTGTCAGGCAGAGCAAAAAGAGCAAAAGGGCACCAGCAGCTTTAGTGCAAATATCGCAGAGCAGACTGAGGGTACGCATATACAGGGAGAGCATTATTTTGCGCTGCCATCCTGGGCGGTGTTTTCTTTATGTGCAGCATTTAAAGCATCGCGTCGTGCCATGACATCTGCCAGTACGGCTTTACCGTCAATGCCTGCTGCCGTCATTTTTTCTACCCATGCTTTGAGAAGAGGTGCTACGGCAGTTTCCATTTTGGCCTTGTCTGCATCGGAAAGAGTGGCAAGTTCAAAGCCTTTTTCCTGTATGGCCCAATCCAGTGCCTTCTGTCCCCAATCATCCACATAGTTACCTGTCCAGAGATTGTGCTCATCGGCAAAGGTATCCAGTGTTTCCTGAATATCCTTTGGGAGCTTCTCCCAGATTTTTTTGTTCATGATAACCACAAAAGGGTATACCGAAGAATTGAGCGTGCGACCATAACGGCAGGATTCGGCAACATTGAGATCCTTGAGGGTATCACAGGAGGAAAATACGCCTTTACCAACACCTTTTTCCAGCGCTTCAGGGGTTTCAGACATGGGCATGGAGACAGACTGTCCACC
>CAMTOM010000301.1 GCA_947074125.1 uncultured Desulfovibrionaceae bacterium | reverse complement strand
CTTAAGGAGGCACCATGTTGCACAAACAAAAAACTACCTCCCTTGTCGGCGTACCATCAGTATCGGTTAGCCCAACTATTGAGCCGCTGCGCTTTTCCGAAATCGCATCTGTACTCCGCTGTCCGGTTGTCGGTATCTGTCTCACTCCGGCAGAACAGCGAAAACTCGTCAAAAAATCAGGAATGCTGAGCACTGACGCCTGTGCTTTTGATGTTCACGAAATACTTGTCAGTATCACAGATGAAGACAATAGCCTTTCCCGACGTGCAGATGCGCTTTTGCGCAAAAAATATGACTTTCAGGCTGCGCCGCTTCGTGAGCTTGACCTGCTGGAATTTATAAAATGCTGGGACATGGCTTTTGCGTCCGGCAGCTTTGCAGCCGTTCTCTGGGCAGCAGCCACACGCCGTGACATGCCTCTTGCTTTACAGCGACATATTTTTGGCTGTGTACATATGAGCATGCATGACGCGCTGGAAAAAAATCTCCTCATTCAGGAGCGCTTGCGGACATTCAGGGAAGAACGCCTCCTGGCTTCTGAAAAATTCAGAGAAATCAAGAGCCGGCTTGCCTCTGCCCATAAAGAAATCAGAAATCTTAAAGTGGACTATGCCAGTCTTTCTCGCTCTCAAACCTTACTCAATCATGAAAATCAGCGCCTCAAAGAGCAATCCCCTTCAGGGGACAATTCTCCCAGCAACTCACTCAAAGAAGAAAACAGCCAACTACACTTGGAACTGGCAGAACGCACCAAAGAACTGCACGAAGCACAAAGCCGGACAGCGCTCTCAGAACGCCAGCTTGCTGATACTTTGGAGGAGATCTGGGAACAGCGACAATTTATTCAACAGCTCCAGGAAGAATTGGAACAAATGGCTGCCTCAATGGCAGGATGCAAAGAGTGTGCGGCAGAATGCAAAGAATGTGAAGGTTCATGTGCGCAATGCGAATGCAGTTCATGCCCGCGTCGCATCCTCATTGTAGGAGGTATGCAGCGCATGGAATCTCTTTACCGCCAGCTCATTGAAAGCAAAGGAGATGTCCTCGAATACCACGATGGCTATTTTGGCAGTGGTGGCAATAAGCTGGAAAATTGCCTGCAACGCGCTGACCTGGTGCTCTGTCCTGTCAATTGCAATAGCCATCGTGCGTGTCGAACAGTCAAAAATTTATGCAAGAAACACAATAAACCTGTCCATATGATGGAGAATTTTAGCCTGAGCGCCGTTTCTCGTGTCATCTTTCAGGAGGTTTCCGCTACATTACAACAATAAGTATACCGATTTGTTGGGAGATCTCTACTCCACGAGAACACACGTATCTCCCAGCACTCCCACTCTATCAGGCATCATGTTATGAGCATGATGCCTGAACGCATTCCGGCATCCAAAATAGCACTATGCTTCCTCATATTCCAGAGAAAAACGTGCGAAGAAATACATACTGTTCCTGCTATTCTCAATGCGGCAATACATTTCCTTCCCCCTTGAGATCTTCCTGCCGTTTCCTGTCAGCCCTGCCATAAAAGAAGAAAATCAGCAGGATAAAGATTACAGCCACCCCCAGACCAATGGCATAGGGGCCTCGCCATCCGAAAAAAGTCCAACCCAATCCATATAGAACTGGCGCACATGTCTGACTTAGGCGGAAAACGCTTCCATTTACAGCCAAAAGAGCCGCACGATTATCGGCAGGCGCGCTGGAAGCCACACTTCTATTGACAATAGGTACACACAAGCCCTGTCCCACACCAGCAATAAAGAGAGGAAGCATATACCACCACAATGCTGGCATAAACAACATGACTGCCTGCGAGACCGCATACGCCAGCCCTGCTATCAAAAGAAGGTTACGAAGTGAAAACAAGGCAGAAAGGCGTCCCAAACTCATAGCAATAACAGCACCACTTAAGGAGCCCACAGCAAGCACAGCGCCAATGCGAGACGAGCTTACTTCAAATCGTTCATGCGCCATGCTCGGGAAATACGTCAGAGGGCCATAATATATACTGTAGCCAAGAAAAATCACAAGAAACAAAAGCAATACATTATTGCCCATCAAAGAATCACGAGTCTGAATGAGATAGCGCTTATAGTTGAAATTCTGTGCGCCAGGGCGCAGAGGAAGATAAAGAAATATCGGTACAACCAAAAGGCCTGCTGCTGTCAGCAGAAAAGGGACGTACCAGTCAATTTCACCCAGCAAACCTCCTACAAGGGGGAATACTGCCGTTCCCAGACTGATCACAGCCATCACCCGTCCCATCATTTTGGTGAGATCAGCTCCCTGATAGCGATCCGCAATCAATGTGGCATACATCACCCCCGTTGTGCCACCACCTATTCCCTGCAAGGCGCGAAAGACAAGGAGCTCTTCAAAGCTCTGGCTCATAGCACATAATGCGCCACCAATGCTGAAACATAAAATCCCAGGAATGAGAAGAGGTTTACGCCCCCAAACATCAGCAAGAACACCGCATATCAATGCTATTACAATACCCGGTAAGGTATAGGCCATTACCACAAGACTCGCATCAGTCGGCGATACGTGGAAAGCCCGTTCGATGTCGGGCAGTACGGGAATAATCATTGAGACGCTCATTACCGCCATACCCGCAACAGAAAAAATACCCGCCTGATAGAGTGCTTCCATCTTCATGCTTGTGCCTTTTGTAAAGATGTGCTGGAGACAACATGCCTCTTCCAAAACTTTCCACACGCCAAGCATGCCAGAAAGCTCTTGAAAACACTCCCTTCCTCTGCATGTACGCTATCCCCACTCTCTCTTTACCTATGAAATACCCAGATCGGAAGAGCACACGTCTGAACTCCAGTCACAT
>CAMTOM010000300.1 GCA_947074125.1 uncultured Desulfovibrionaceae bacterium | reverse complement strand
TCCTGTTGGTGAAGGGAAATATATGGTATCACTGTATGGTGCGAAACCTTTTGTGGTGCAAACTCCTTTTCATGGGACATATGGTGCAGAAAATGTGGCTGCGGTAGCTCTTGTGGCATCACAGATGGGCTTGCAGAGTGAAGATTTGGAAACCGGATTGCGTCGGGTGCATCTTCCGCGTCAGCGATTTGCTTGCAGAACCGTGGGGCAGTGGCACTGCATTGATGATACGTATAATGCCAATCCACTCTCCATGCTGCGCATGCTGGAAGCCGCACGCGCCATGGCGGACAAAGATGTCTTTTATGCTGTGCTCGGTGAAATGAAGGAACTGGGGACATGCGCTGTAGAGGAGCATGAAAAACTTGGATATCAATTGGGTCAGATGACACCAGAGGCTGTATTTTGGCGGGGGGGGCATTTTGATGCTCTGTGTGCGGGCTTGCGTGAGGCTGGGTATACTGGCGCAACGTATGCTTGTGCGGACGGTGAAGCTTTTTTGGATGCCTGGGAAGCTGTCGCGTCTGTTCCGGGGGTGGTTCTGTTTAAAGGGTCGCGCTCTAACTGTCTGGAAGAATTTCTGGAAATCTGTTGCAGCCATCTGGGAGAGGGGAAATGATTTATCTCCTGTGTTCGCCATTCTTTGGAGAATGGGCATTTTTCAACGTCTTTCGCTATATAACCTTTCGTTCAATGGCAGCTCTTATTACGGCATTGATACTGTCGATTGTGATAGGTCCGCTATTCATCCGCTGGCTTCGCCGACTGAAATTCGGACAGCCTATTCATGAGGACGTTGCTGCACACGCTGCTAAGGCTGGTACACCGACAATGGGTGGCTTGCTGATTATTTTTTGTTTGGGTGTGAGTGTGCTGCTCTGGGGGGATCTCAGCAATGTGTATTTGTGGCTGACCATGCTGGTATTTCTGGGATTTGGTCTTGTGGGCTTTCTCGACGACTTTAAAAAAATTCGGGAACACAATAACAAGGGTATCAGTGCCAAAACAAAATTCCTTGCGCAATGTGTTATTGCCGCTTTGGCAATGCTGGTTTTGGTGTACGAGCCCGCGTATTCGACAAAGCTTTCTATTCCTTTCCTAAAGGATGTAGCGCCGGATCTTGGATGGTTTTACCTGCCTTTTGCTGTCTTTATTATGGTGGCTGCTTCCAATGCGGTGAATCTTACAGATGGTCTGGATGGGCTTGCCATTGGACCGACCATTGTTGCAGGAGGGGTCTTTTCCATATTCATTTATGTGACAGGGCACGCGGCCTTTTCCTCCTATCTCTTGCTGCCGTATACACCAGGCGTGGGGGAAGTAACTGTTTTTTGTGGTGCTCTTGTCGGTGCTGGATTGGGCTTTTTATGGTACAATGCCTATCCTGCCCAAGTCTTCATGGGCGATGTGGGTTCTCTCAGTCTTGGGGGCGTACTGGGCTTTTTGGCAGTGCTGTGCAAGCAGGAACTTCTTCTGGGGATTGTGGGTGGTCTTTTTGTGGCGGAAACGCTGTCTGTCATTTTACAGGTCAGCTATTTTCGCTGGACTGGAGGCAAGCGTATTTTTCGGATGGCGCCGTTGCATCATCATTATGAGTTGAAAGGTGTACCGGAATCAAAAATTATTATTCGTTTTTGGATTACGTCCATATTGTTGGGACTCGTAGCGCTTTCGTTCTTAAAACTGCGCTGAGGGGGAGCGGAAACATGGCACTTGAACAGGTACGGGCAAAGAATGTGCAGGCTGGGGAACTGGCTGTTGTGGTTGGAGCTGGACGCTCCGGTAAAGCCGCCGCACGTTTGTTGTTGCAATTGGGGGCAAGGGTACGTCTTCTGGAAAAAGAAGCGGCGAATATTGACGTCGCCTTTCGGGAAGAATTTCAGAATGCTGGTGGCGAAATCCATACGGGGGAACATGGTGCAGCGCAATTTGCAGATGCTCGCTATGTGATTCCCAGTCCTGGTATGCCTGTAGCATCACTATTGCCAATGCTCCCTGCCGAGAATCCGCCAGAAGTAATGGCAGAAATGGAACTGGCGTGGCGGCAGTTACAGGGAGAACCTGTGCTGGCTGTCACGGGTACCAGTGGCAAGACGACAACAGTCAGCCTTGCGGCAGCCATGCTGCGTGAACAGGGCTATGCGGTATTTCTTGGGGGCAATATTGGTACGCCGCTCTCTGAGTATGTACTCTCAGGAGAAAAGGCTGACGTTATTGTTGTCGAAATTTCAAGTTTTCAACTGCAAACATGTAGTACATTTTGCCCGAAGGTTGGTGTGATTCTCAATCTTACTCCCAATCATCTTGATTACCACAAAGACATGCGGGAATACGTGGACGCAAAATTCCGGCTTTTCCGCTGTCAGGTAGAAGGGGATGTTGCGCTTTTGGGAGGTGATCTGCGGGAGTTGTCCGAACAGTATACGATGCCCTCACGTATTGTCTGGATTGAGGAAGGGATACGTTTTTCTGAATGCCAGCTCTTTGGTGCGCATAATCGCTTCAACATAGAAGCTGCCTGGCAGGCATGCCGTATTTTTGGAGTAAGTGAAGCGAGCGCGGCGCGTGCTGTGGCTGCTTTTGCTCCTTTGCCCCACCGTCTGGAGCGTGTGGCGGAAAAGAGTGGCATTACCTATGTGAATGATTCCAAATGTACAACAGTTTCTTCGCTTCGCGTTGCTCTGGAAGCCTTTGACCAGCCTGTACTGCTTTTGTGTGGAGGCAAGTTCAAGGGAGGAGATCTTGAGGGCTTGAAAGGGCTTTTGCAGGAAAAGGTAAAAGCTGTCAGCCTTTTTGGGGCGAGTCGGGAATATTTTGAAAAAGCCTGGCAGGGTATTGTTCCTTTGCACTGGTCGCCT
>CAMTOM010000299.1 GCA_947074125.1 uncultured Desulfovibrionaceae bacterium | reverse complement strand
GAGTAGCAAGGGATGCGGGAGGAATAGATACACAACGAACACTCACAAAGAGAGCGGAAGAGCCCCAGGACAAGGAAGAAGATACACTTGTGGTTGTCGTATCTAGAAATATGCTGCCAGACATGCGACAGGTAGTACAGGCTGACCCAAGCCGCGCTACAGTGTTGTTGAGGGGTGAGTCTGGAGTGGGTAAAGAGCTGCTCGCGGCTGCCATCCATAAGGCCAGTCCCCGTCGAGACAAACCATACGTCAAGCTGAATTGCGCTGCCATCCCGTCAGAACTGATTGAAGGAGAACTGTTTGGCTGGAAAAAAGGAGCCTTCACCGGAGCACACCAGAATCGCAAAGGGGTATTTGAACAGGCCAATGGAGGCACACTTTTTCTCGATGAAATTGGCGATCTTTCTCTCTCCGCACAGGCAAAGGTACTGCGGGTTTTGCAAGATCAGGATGTTCAGGTTCTTGGCAGTGAACACCCTATCTTTGTCAATGTGCGTCTTATCTGCGCTACCAATCGTCCTTTGGAACAAATGGTAGAAGAAAAGCTTTTCCGCGAAGATCTTTATTACCGCATCAATGTTTTTCCCGTCTATATTCCATCATTGCGTGAACGCCGTGAAGACATTCTTCCTTTAGTTGATTCCTATCTGGCGTATTTTAGCAGAGAGTACAAACGCCCTGCCCATCGCCTTTCTGCATCAGCTCTTGATATGCTCCTGCAATACAACTGGCCTGGCAACATCAGAGAACTCAAAAATGCTTTGGAGCGCGCTGTTCTTCTTTGCAATGATGGCGTTGTCCGTACACATCACTTTCCCCCCTCTCTCCAGACTCAGGAAAGTACAAAAATGCTTTGCACCTCCTCTGGATTTAATGAAACCATTGAACGTATGGAGCGTGAATTACTCACAGATGCCCTGAAAACAGCGCACGGCAATATTCACCAGGCAGCTCGTGATGTCGGGCTGACCTACCGCATCTTCCACTATAAAGTGAAAAAGTATGGCATTGACTTCCGTCGATTTATACGCAACATACGCAACAAGACAGAAAAAACGGGAGAAAAACAGGAATAACAGCAATACTGTAAAAACATCCTGTATCCTTTCTCCTTCTCCTATCATATCACACACCTAAGGATACATCTATGCTTTTGCCTCTTCTTGCCATTCTTGTAGGACTCGTACTCCTTGTCTGGAGCGCTGACCGTTTTGTTGATGGTGCGGCTTCCACTGCCAGCTATTTCGGCATGCCTCCTCTTCTCATAGGCATGGTTATTGTCGGTTTTGGTACTTCTGCGCCAGAAATGGTTGTTTCCGCCTTTTCTGCCCTTCAAGGAAATCCAGGACTCGCCCTGGGAAATGCCTACGGTTCCAATATCACCAATATTGCTCTCATTCTTGGTTTCACGGCTGTTATCAGCCCTGTCCTTGTGCGCCCACAAGTTCTTCGGCGTGAACTGCCACTCCTGACGCTCGTGACCGCACTCTCTATCTGGCAATTATGGGATGGTGTTATTTCACGACTTGAAGGATGTATTCTACTCGGTGTTTTCTTTCTCGTGATGGGATGGAGTATCTGGCGTGGCATGCGTGAGAATAAAGAGATCATTCATGACAGAAGTGAAGAAGATGAAACAGCAGAAAGCCCCTCCTCGCTCGGAAAAAGCATCTTCTCTCTCGTAATAGGCTTTATTTTACTGGTCGTCAGTTCTAAAATACTTGTCTGGGGAGCTGTTGAAATAGCACAAAAGCTGGGGGTCAGCGATATCATTATCGGTCTGACCATTGTTGCCCTTGGTACCTCCCTACCTGAGCTTGCCTCCTCTGTTATTGCTGCCCGAAAAGGTGAAGATGATATTGCCCTTGGCAATATCATTGGGTCAAACCTCTTCAATACTCTTGCCGTTGTGGGCATTGCTGGTTCTATCGCACCTATTACAGCAGGACAGGAAGTGCTCTACCGTGACGCCTTGGTAATGTCACTGCTCACCGTTTCACTCTTTATTATTGGTTACAGTTTTCGTGGTAAGGGAATCATAAACCGTTTCGAAGGCGCTGGTTTGCTTGTCTGCTACGCAGGATATACAAGCTACTTGATTTACTCAGCTTTTGCATAAATTTCCTTGTTGTGTTTATCTAGAATATTCCATTTGACATACCATACTTTACATCAATTTCACTCTATGAGCGGTATATTTTTACATGTAAAATATACCGCTTTTATTTTATCATACACATAAAAAATATTAAAAAAATAACTATATCAATATAATGCCTCAAAATAAATACAATACATAATGCATACCACTATACTTATGTAGATATGAATTTCATATTCCAATATAGACAAAGTGAAGAGAGAAGCAGATCTTTATTGTGTCTGTTTGATAGTCAACATTATACTCATTTTAATAATAGTTAATACTGTTATAAAAGTAAGTACTTATTTTTTATTATATATTTTAGAGACCTCCATGATAAAAGTGATAAAAAAAAATATTTCCCCCAGGTCACCTATTCACAAAAGTTCTCTCTCTTCTCATAGCAAGCCGCACTCTTTTACGTATCTGCTGGAATTTTTGCGCTCCCCACGCTCAATGGGTTCTGTCTACCCAAGCAGCACACATCTGACAGATCGTTTGACGCAATATATAGAAAATAATTCTAACTCAAAAAATTATACTATTTACCTTGTTGCTGTTTCTTGCTGTGTAACCGAAAGCCTTTTTCAGTAAGGAATACCCGCTCACATACATATTTCCCTTTCATCTTCCAATGTCTTTCTCTCCCATATGCAGTATCGTGTATCCACTCTTCAGCACCTCCCCTCACAAGCCTGTCCTGCCTTCGCCCATATTCAT
>CAMTOM010000298.1 GCA_947074125.1 uncultured Desulfovibrionaceae bacterium | reverse complement strand
AAAAAATATAAAGACCGGTTAACACTACTCAAACACTCTATTCAGGTTTGACTTCACCTAGCATCCGTAGTGACCGTATATTTATGTACTATACACGTTTAATTGTGGTTTTGGGTTTTGGGGGTTTTGGGTTTTTGGGGGCAGCAAATCCAAGAGAGCAAACAGATCAGAAAGAAAATAGAACAATTATCAACAGAACGTGATTCGTATATGATGAAAAATACCACAGTGGAGAAAAACAGTTTTGATACCGCTGTTTCGAACGCGCTTAAAGAACAGATAAAATAATTTTAATAGGGAGAATGTAATGTCTTCGTGCTCATCATGTTCATCCAAGAAATCTGGTTCTCCGGATGCTGCAATGGCTTTGCAGGATAGTCTTATTTCAGCAACGCTGGCGCAAATAAAACACAAGCTCTTTGTCATGAGTGGCAAAGGGGGGGTCGGAAAAAGCTCTGTGACAGTCAATATGGCTGCGGCACTGGCAGCACGCGGATACGCTGTGGGCATTTTGGATGTCGACATACACGGTCCGAGTGTTCCCAATCTGCTGGGACTTAATGCTGCCATAGAAATGGATGAAAGCGGTTCGCTCATGCTGCCTGCACGCTATAACGACAATCTCTCTGTCATTTCCATGGATTCCCTGCTTCAGGATCGTGATCAGGCTATTTTGTGGCGCGGCCCCAAAAAATCCGCCGCCATCCGCCAGTTTATTTCGGATGTGCAGTGGGGGGCTCTTGACTTTTTGCTGGTGGATTCCCCTCCAGGAACCGGTGATGAGCATATGACGGTTTTACAAAGTATGCCCGATGCGCATTGTGTTGTCGTCACAACACCACAGGAAATCTCCCTTGCCGATGTGCGCAAAGCCATTAACTTCCTTCAGTATGCCAAGGCGAGTATTCTTGGTGTTGTTGAAAATATGAGTGGGCTTTTCTGTCCTCACTGTCACAAAGAAATTGACCTCTTCAAAAAAGGTGGCGGCGAGCAATTGGCGAAGCAATACAACATACCGTTCCTCGGTGCCATCCCCCTGGATCCGGCTACTGTTGTCGCGGCTGATAGAGGCGTTCCTGTGGTGTTTCTTGAAGAGGAAAGCACTGCCAAAAACGCATTCCTTGCCTTGGCTGATGCCGCTGCTGTAGCGTTGTCGCAGAAATAAATGCTCTGCTGTTGTGTGTTGTGTACCCCTTTCTTCTTATAGCGTTTTGTGCCATAGAGAGGGAGAAGGAGATGCCAGTGAATATGTGCATAACAATAGTATGCTAAATCTTGCAAATAAAATCACACTGTTACGTATGTTGGCAGCACCCTTGGTTATTGTGTTGCTTTATTTTGAAAATCGCACATTTTGCATACTGGCAGCCATTCTCTTTACTTTGGCCTCGCTGACGGACTGGGTTGATGGTTATGTGGCGCGCCGCGAAAATATGGTGACGAGCCTTGGCAAGTTTCTTGATCCGCTGGCTGATAAAGTGCTTGTTTGTTCTGTGTTGATTATGTTTGTGGAGTTGAACTGGGCACCGGCGTGGGTTGCGATCATTATTATTTGCCGTGAGCTTGTTGTTACTGGACTCAGAGCCATTGCGGCAGACGAGGGTATTGTGATTGCGGCAGATAAATTTGGCAAAATGAAGACCGCTTTTCAGATGTTTGCTATTGTACCGCTTCTGGTGCATTATCCCGTAGCTGGTTTTGACCCACAGTTGCCTGGTGAAGTTTTGCTTTATATTGCAACAGCTCTTGCTGTGTATTCCGGCTATAAATACTGTGCCGGATTTTTTCGTGGTTGTGTGAGAGCTGCTTAGGGGAGCGTATATTGCTGCTGTTTTGTATCTGCGTTTGCAAAACTGTCTCCAAACAATTCTTGATCTGGAAACAGACGCCAATGGCGCATATCTGCAAAAATACTTTGGGGAAGAGTTCGGATTGCTGAAAGACTATCTGAAGCAGGTTGAGACTCTGGAGATGGAAGAAGAAGATATTTCCCGCCTGGAACAGGCAACGGCAACACTCCTTTTGGAATTGCAAAATTCGACGGCTTTTTCTTTTCCTTCTCTGGCAGGCAAGGTTCTTCAATAATGTTTTGGCGCACAGCTCTGGCAGCTCTGCTTATCTTTCTGAATTGTGTTGTTTTTGTACGTATGATGTGGGGTACTACTGGTATACTCGAATACCGTAAGCTCAACGAAAAACATATGCAGCTCACTCAAGAGCTTGCCGCACTTGAAAAAAATAATGTCGATCTGAGTCAGGAGATTCGTCTTTTGCAGGCAGACAAGGCATATATAGAAAAAACCATCAGGCATCGTCTTCATTATATGCGTGCAAATGAAGTTTTGTATCTCTTTGATGCTTCTGACAGCGACTCATCTTCTGATACTGTAGAAAGTGAAAAGAGTGTGAAGGCTGATCAGAACTGAACCTTGAGAATATTTTTCAGGGGGAAATGTGTAAAGGAAGGCGTGTATCTTTGTGAACGCTGGAAAAAAGCAATTTTTTTGATGCACATCCCGAAGGGGGCGGGAGCTCATCTCTGATAACAGGGATTTTTTACTTGGAATAGGATGATTTTCTCATGATGATGTATACTATGGATGCTGTTGCTCATGAGTCGCAGGTAGAATCTTCTTCACTGCTTTCCAGAGCAAGAACGTATGTGCAAGATGGTCAGGATAGTGCTGCGATGGAACTTTTGCAGCAGGGATTGCTTGAGACACCTTCTGATATGGAAGCTCGCCTTTTCTATATCGATCTGCTGCACAAGCATGGTTCTCGCACCCTTTGTGATGAACAAATTGCCATCGTGGAAGACATATTTTCGCACTATTCTGGTTTTTGGCCTGCATGGGGTGCCAAA
>CAMTOM010000297.1 GCA_947074125.1 uncultured Desulfovibrionaceae bacterium | reverse complement strand
AAAAGCGGGGAAAAAAACTGAATGTGGGCTGACCGATGAAAGTTTACAACTAAGCAACGGACATAAAAGAATCCCCACGCGTAGGGGAATAAAATAAGGTAAGCCGAAAAGAGCTTGGCTATACCGACGCTCAAAGAACTGACGTTACAACAAAGAAGGTCATTTCATCTGGCATGAAGAGGTATGCCTGTAAAAAACGACACAGGCATACCTCTTCATATCTAAGAATATGCTCAGGAAAGCATCATACCCTCACAATCTCACCCCAAACGTCTTTAAGGAAAGCCAGGAAAAAGCACATTCCTCATCTCAAGAACAGCTTTCCTCAATTGATATGGAGCTACCTATGTCCGAAGAACAAGTACAAAGCATGACCGATGGCATGCATATTATCGTTGATGCCCTGAAAAAAAACGATATTGATACCATATACGGTCTTGTCGGCATTCCCGTTACCGATCTGGCACGGCACGCCCAGGCACAAGGGATACGCTTTATCGGATTCCGCCATGAACAGTCCGCAGGCAACGCTGCCGCAATCAGTGGCTATCTCACACAGAAACCAGGTATCTGCCTGACCGTGTCAGCACCAGGATTCCTCAATGGCCTGGTAGCACTGGCCAATGCCACAACCAATGGTTTCCCCATGATTCAGATCAGTGGCTCCAGCGACAGAGCCATTATCGACCTGCAACAAGGTGATTACGAAGAGCTGGATCAAATGAATGCCGCCAAGCCTTTTGTCAAGGCGGCGTATCGCGTGAATAAACCAGAAGACATTGGCATCGCGCTGGCTCGTGCCATTCGTGCGGCGGTTTCAGGGCGTCCAGGTGGCGTCTATCTTGACCTCACAACAGAGGTACTTGGAGCTGCCATGGATAAAGAAGCCGCTGCCCAAAGCACGTTTCGCATTGAAGACCCTGCCCCACGCCAGATTCCTTCAGAAGAATCTGTCCGAAAAGCCCTGAAGCTGCTGTCTGAAGCACAAAAGCCACTTGTCATTCTGGGAAAAGGCGCCGCATATGCTCAGGCAGACAGCGCCATAAGAGCATTTATTGAAAAAACAGGAATCCCCTTCTTGCCCATGTCCATGGCAAAAGGACTCCTGCCCGATGACCACCCACAATCCGCTGCAGCGGCACGTTCTTTTGTTCTTGCGAATGCTGATGTTGTGATGCTGTTGGGAGCGCGTCTGAACTGGCTGCTCGCTCACGGCAAGGGAAAAAACTGGTCACCCCAAACCCGCTTCATTCAACTGGATATTGAGCCGGAAGAAATCGACAGTAACCGCCCCATCAGTGCGCCCGTCGTGGGCGATATTGTGTCCAGTATGGATGCCTTGCTCAAACAACTCCCCACACAGCCCATCACCCCACAGAAACAATGGATAGCAGATGTTGCGAGCAAAAAAGCTGTCAATGTTGCCAAAATGACAGCAAAACTCAATGGTGACCCCTCACCTATGGGCTATTTCAGCGCCCTGCGCACTATTCGGGATGTTCTTGCTCAATATAAGGATGTCTACCTCGTGAATGAGGGAGCCAATACGCTGGATAATGCACGCAACATTATAGACATGTATGAACCCCGCAAACGCCTTGATACCGGCACATGGGGCGTCATGGGTATTGGTATGGGCTATGCCATTGGCGCTGCCATAAGCTCAGGCAAACCCGTTGTTGCCATCGAAGGAGACAGCGCTTTCGGCTTCAGTGGCATGGAACTGGAAACCATCTGTCGCTTCAATCTCCCCATTACCATTCTGGTATTCAATAATGGCGGTGTCTATCGCGGTGATGATGTCAATCGGCACGGTGATCATGATCCGGCTCCCACATCCCTTTTGCAAAGTGCCCGCTACGACAGACTCATAGAAGCCTTTGGTGGCGTTGGCTATCATGCCACAACGACGGCTGAAGTAAAAAATGCCCTGCTCGCAGGACTCACATCCCAAAAACCCACGCTGATTAACTGCGTCATCAATCCAGCCATCGGCACAGAAAGCGGACACCTGACAAACCTCAATCCCAAATCGGCAGCAAAATAACATTGCAAGGAGCCTCATATGAACACATCAGCCCAAACACCTTCTGGCCCCTTTGAGGGTTTGTTGGTTGTTGACCTGACACATGTGCTCAACGGCCCCTTCGGCACGCAATTTCTCTGTGACTTGGGAGCCAGGGTTATTAAAGTGGAAACCCCAGGACATGGAGACGATACACGTACCATTGGGCCATTCATCAATAAGCGCTCTCTCTATTATTCTTTTGTGAACCGAGGCAAGGAAAGCATTGTACTCACTCTCAAGAATGATGAAGACAGGGCAGTTTTTATCAATATGATAAGCAAAGCGGACGTTCTGACAGAAAACTTCCGCCCTGGAACCATGAAAAAGCTGGGCTTTTCCTATGAAGAGCTCTCTGTACTCAACCCACGGCTGATTTACGCATCATCATCAGGTTTTGGGCACAGCGGCCCCATGAAAGACGAGCCCGCATACGATACCATCATCCAAGCCATGAGTGGTCTTATGATGGAAACAGGCTTTCCGGATGGCCCCCCAGTAAGAGTAGGAACATCCATCTCTGACCTGAGCGCGGGTATACTGATGTTTTGTGGTATCGCCAGCGCACTGTACGGACGTGAAAAAACAGGATACGGCGCACACGTGGACATTGCTATGTTTGACGCCACCATCGCCCTTTTGGAGCATGGCATGATGCATTATGTGGCAACCGGACAGGCTCCCGAACGTATCGGCAATCGCCATCCCTACATGGCTCCCTTTGACATCTACAAAACCCAAGACCGCCATATCGCCATTTGCTGTGGTAACGACCATCTTTTTTCCGAGCTTTGCCAGGCTATGG
>CAMTOM010000296.1 GCA_947074125.1 uncultured Desulfovibrionaceae bacterium | reverse complement strand
AAAGCTATTGACATGCAAGCTGGTGCATGACACGCGCAACAATGATCAGTTTATTATATTATAAGAAGTGTATATGTCATTACGCTCAAGACCACTTTTTTTACCACAATCAGCCATCATTACAGCAGCTTCTTTACGTGCTTCATTCGTCTCATCCGCACATGCCCAAGCCAAGAACATGGATGCCATGACTGCCATACTCACACGGCGCAGCGTACGTGCCTATACAGACGCACCAGTCACAGAAGAACAGATTACCACCATGCTCAAAGCCGCAATGGCCGCCCCCAGCGCACGTAATGCGCAACCCTGGGAATTCCTTGTTATTACCGACAAAGAGAAATTGAAAGCCATTTCCCACGCCCCAATGGCACAAAGCGCCCCACTCGCCATCCTGACATGCGTCGATACGACTCGTGAAACACCAGGCTACGGCATACAGGACGTCTCTGCCGCAACGCAAAACCTCTTGCTCGCTGCCCACGCGATAGGATTGGGCGCGGTATGGACAGGCGTCTACCCCAGCAAAGAGCGTATGACTCCCATCCGTCAGCAATTTAACCTGCCAGACACCATTACCCCTCTGGCATTGGTGATTATCGGACATCCCCGTAATCAGCCAGAAAAGGCAGACCGCTACAAAGCCGAGCGTATCCACACCAATACATGGTAAGCAATAAACAGCATACGAAAAACGTCCCGTGACCAGGAATATCTCTCAAGCGTCACGGGGCGTTTTGCAGTATTACGGGGAGGTTTTCTATACAATATCTACAACAGAAAATCCTGCATCCACTATAGCCTTGCGCAAGACATCATCGGCAATATCTTCACCCAGCATAACCGTTGCTGTTTTTGCCGCCAAATCCACATCAGCTTGCGTCACACCAGCAATCGCACCCAAGGCTTTTGTAACAGACGCACTACAATGTCCACAATTCATCCCTTCAATACGTATCACTTTTTTCATCTTATGCTCTCTTGTTTTGGTTGTGTTACTCATACCTGTCACTACTGTGCCCGCACCTGCATCGCATTTTTCTCCACGACTACTTTCTATTATACTGTGCTTCGGAACAAATAATCGTAAACGAAGCGCATTGGAAACAACACTGACAGAACTCAAACTCATGGCTGCTGCCGCAATCATCGGATTCAATACAATACCCCATGTGCCATACAGCACACCTGCCGCAACGGGGATACCGATACTATTATAAAAGAAAGCCCAAAAGAGATTTTGCTTGATATTGCGCATAACAGCCTGACTGAGCTGAATAGCGCTCACCGCATCCAAAAGGTCACTTTTCATAAGCACAATATCAGCAGACTCAATGGCAATATCTGTACCTGCTCCAATAGCAATGCCCACATCTGCACGCGCCAAAGCAGGTGCGTCATTGATTCCGTCACCGACCATCGCCACTTTTTTGCCCCGCTCCTGCAAGATACGGATTTCACGTTCCTTATCCTGGGGCAGGACTTCAGCCACAACCTTTGCAATACCCGCCTGACGCCCCACGGCTTGAGCAGTTCGTGCGTTGTCTCCCGTAAGCATAATGACATCAATGCCCATCGCTTCAAGTTCTGCCACCGCCTGCCGACTGCTTTTTTTAATCACATCCGCTACAGCGACAATCCCCAGCAGTTCCGTATTTTTTGCGAGATATAAAGGCGTCTTACCCTCAGCAGCCAATCTTTCTGCCGTCACAAGCAGGGTATTTGCCACTCCCCCAGCTTCAAGCATCTTCGCATTGCCGGCAATGTACTCTGCACCATCCAGACTCCCCGCAATACCCTGCCCGGGAATCTGGCGAAAATCATTTGCCTTGCGCAGGGCAATGCCACGACTCTCCGCCTCCCGCACAATCGCAGCTCCCAAAGGATGCTCCGAAAGCTTTTCCAGTGAAGCCGCCAGTGCCAGCAGTTCATCTTCACTTACAGGATGTATGGGGAGTGTATCAGTCACCACGGGCTTTCCTTCAGTGACTGTACCTGTTTTGTCCAGCACAACGGTATCAATACGACCCGCCGTTTCAATGGCTTCAGCGGATTTCAGCAAAATACCCCTCGCCGCCCCCCTGCCAGTCCCTACCATAATAGCCGTTGGCGTCGCCAGACCAAGAGCGCAGGGGCATGAAATCACCAGCACAGCAATGCCTATGGACAGCGCAAATTCAATACCATACCCAAGCAATAACCACACCAGAACAGACAATACCGCAATCACAATGACCACAGGTACAAAAATACCGCTGATTTTATCAGCAAGGCGTGCAACAGGCGCTTTAGATGACGTTGCTTCATCCACAAGACGCACTATTTGCGCCAGCGTCGTATCATCCCCCACTCTTGTGGCTCGCATAAGAAAGTGCCCTGACTGATTTATGGTAGCACTGCTCACAGCATCGCTGACATGTTTGCCCACCGGCAAACTCTCGCCCGTCAACGCCGATTCATCCAGAACACCACTCCCTTCCGTAATCACACCATCCACAGGAATACTCTCACCCGCCTTCACTACAAGAATATCATCGACAACAATCTCTTCACGAGGAATAACAAGCTCACTTCCATCCCGAACAACAGTTGCCGTCTTTGGGGCAAGATTCATGAGCTTTGTAATGGCTTCTGAGGTCTTTCCCCTGCCTCTGGTCTCAAGAAATTCTCCTGACGTAATCATCGTCTGAATAATTTCCGCCTACGCAAAATACAGGTTCATGGCAAAATGGATCACAGAGCCAAAACCACCTACCTCAAGGGAAAATGCTCTTCTCCATAGGACGAACGCCTCACACACCACTGTCCCTCAAGACCCAATGCCAAACAGAGACTCCAGATACGTACATCCACACAAATCTGCCCTAGACC
>CAMTOM010000295.1 GCA_947074125.1 uncultured Desulfovibrionaceae bacterium | reverse complement strand
GGGATATGACGCCTGATTGGCGTCCTAAATGCTAGAATGTGCCTGAGGGTTGGAGTGGGGCAAAGGTCTTGGCGTATCTGGAAGACCTTGCCGGTCGTAATGCTGTGGGCATGGCGAGCTTTCTTGGAGCGGGTTTTTATCGGCACTTTGTTCCAAAGACTGTTGATGCCTTGTGTTCCAGAGGTGAATTTTACACGGCGTATACTCCGTATCAGCCAGAGTGTTCACAAGGGACATTGCAGGGCATTTTTGAATTCCAGACAGCAGTGGCGCGTCTTTTTGAGATGGAATGTGCCAATGCTTCTGTATATGATGGCGGCTCTGCCATTTTTGAGGCCGCGATGATGGCGGTACGCCAGACGAAAAAGCATCGTTTGGTTATAGATAGTGCTGTGAATCCGTTTTGGCGGCAAATGTTGCGTACCTATACTGAGGGTCTGGCTGTTTCAATAGTAGAAGTTGCGCACGATAAAGGGCGCAGCAGTCTTGAAAGCCTGAAAGCTGCAATAGATACTGAAACGGCGGCTGTGATTGTTCAGAATCCCAACTTCTTTGGTAGCATTGCGGACTATACAGAGCTTTTCGCGTATGCGGCTTCCAAGAAGGTTCTTTCTGTATTGTCTGTTTATCCTGTGATGCAGGCGGTGTTAAAGACGCCAGGGGAAATGCGTGTGGATGTTGCTGTAGCTGATGGACAGTCATTGGGGCAGCCTTTGTCTTTTGGCGGACCTTATCTGGGCATTATGACATGTCGTAAAGATCTGATACGTCAATTCCCAGGGCGCATTGTCGGGCGTACTGTCGATATGGATGGAAAAACGGGGTACGTGCTGACGCTTCAGGCGCGTGAACAGCATATCCGTCGGGCAAAAGCGACATCCAATATTTGCTCAAATCAGGCTCTTTGTGCCTTGCGTGCGCTTATTCATATGTCATTGCTGGGGCCACAGGGTCTTGCGCGTGTGGCAGAAAGCAGCATGGAAAAAGCGCGTTATGCTGTAGAAAAACTCACGGCATTGTCGGGAGTTGCGCTTTTGAATGACGCTCCTTTTGGCAATGAAGTTGCGCTGACCCTGCCCGTTGCTGCGGAGCAGGTTGTGCAGGAAATGCTCGCACATGGTGTGGTGGCAGGTGTGCCCGTGGGACGTTATTATCCTGATATGAACAATGTTCTTTTGCTGGCCTGTACCGAGCAAAATACCATTGAGGAGATTGATCGTTTGGCAGGTGTGCTGGGAGGTGTGCTGTGAAAACAATATTTGCTCAATCTGTAGCTGGTCGTACAGGGGTACTTTCTGAAAAACCAGAAAAAAATGCTGCGCAGATGTTGCCAGCATCGCTCTTGCGCAAACAGCCACCGCGTTTGCCAGAACTCTCCGAGCTTGATGTTGTACGTCATTTTACACGTCTTTCACAGCGTAACTACAGTGTAGACAGCCACTTTTATCCTCTTGGTTCCTGTACCATGAAGTACAATCCCAAGTTCACGGAATATGTGGCAGCCTTGTCGGGCTTCAGTGAGGCGCATCCTTTACTGCCACAACTTTCTGGTGGCGCAGCGCACGCACAGGGGGCGTTGCAGTGTATTTGGGAAATGGAGCAGTGGTTGTGCGAGATCAGTGGCATGGCTGCCAGTACCTTACAGCCTATGGCTGGAGCGAATGGAGAGTTTACGGGTGTTAAACTGATTGCTGCGTATCATCAGGATAAGGGCAATAAGAAGACAAAGGTTATCTGTCCTGATTCTGCGCATGGCACCAATCCGGCATCGGCTGTTTTGGCGGGCTATGAGGTCGTCAATATCGCCTCAAAAGACGGGATGATTGATCCTGAGGTCTTGGAAGCCGCGCTGACGGATGAGGTGGCTGCTGTGATGATGACATGCCCCAATACCTTGGGGCTGTTTGAAAAGCATTTGACGCGTATCGTAGAGAAGCTGCGTCGGGTGGATGCCTTGCTGTACTATGATGGTGCGAACATGAACGCCATCATGGGGAAAATGCGCGTGGGTGATGTTGGTTTTGATGTTGTCCACTGGAATTTGCATAAAACTTTGGGCACACCTCATGGTGGCGGAGGGCCAGGTTCGGGGCCTGTCGGGGTGAGTGAGCGTTTAGTGCCGTATTTGCCTGTGCCCCGCGTAGAAAAAGGGAAAGATGGCCTCTTTACCCTGAATGGTGCATACCCCAAAAGTATCGGGCAGATAGCGCCTTTTTATGGTAACTTTGGGGTAATGCTCAAAGCTTTGGCCTATGTATTGCGTCTTGGTGGAGAAGGACTGAAGCGGGTATCAGAATATGCTGTGTTGAATGCAAACTATTTGCGTGCGTGCCTAGGGGATGTTCTCGAAATCCCGTATGATCGCATTTGTGCGCATGAATTTGTTGCGTCCGCGCCTGGGGAATTGCATGCGCTGGATATTGCCAAGGGCTTGCTCGATAAAGGCTATCATGCGCCGACGATTTATTTTCCGCTTATCGTTAAAGAATGTATTATGATAGAGCCGACAGAAACGGAAAGTAAGGAAACTCTGGATGCCTTTATTGCGGCATTGCGTGAAGTGGTGGCGCAGGGAAAAAGTGATCCTGATGCTTTGCATGCGGCGCCTGTACGTTTGCCTGTGCGTCGTCTGGATGAAACGCAAGCCGCGCGTTCCATGGTACTTACAGACGATATGGGATAGCGAAAAGCATTGACAGTGTGATTATGTAGGGGGGATGTATTTCTCCCCTTTATTTTTTGTCGATGGCAGCAGGAAAATTTTCAGGATGAAATGAGCTGCAATGTGCTATGGCGGGCGAATATCCTGTACGTAACAGCTGTAGAGTGGATGTTTTTTGTCAAGCATTCGGAAAATGCAAATGTTGGGTTATCAAACA
>CAMTOM010000294.1 GCA_947074125.1 uncultured Desulfovibrionaceae bacterium | reverse complement strand
GAGAGTTGCGAGAAGAGAGAGCGGGCCACCCAGAGCGGGAGGGTTGTGCGGAGGATAGCGGACCGAATTCCCGAAAAATCGGGAGTCCTTGTTTGCAGCCTTGGACACTATAGATAGTATGATATCTTTTTGATTTGTCTAGGGGTGAGTAACAAATTTTTTTTACTTTTAAGTAATAGGGATATCTGTTCAATGTCCTTGTCCCCTCGTCCGGAAAGATTCACCAGCAAAAGCGTTTCTTTAGGCATGGTGGGGGCTACCTTGATAGCCTGCGCAAGCGCATGGGATGACTCCAAAGCCGGAAGAATACCCTCTGTCCGGCAGAGCAGGGAAAAAGCATCCAGAGCTTCTATGTCGCTGATGGCAACATAGTTGGCGCGACCGCTGTCTTTGAGCAAACTGTGTTCAGGCCCCACAGAAGGGTAATCCAGTCCCGCAGAAATGGAATACACACTGCCAGGCTCGCCTTTTTCATCCTGAATCATATAGGCATTAAAACCGTGCATGATTCCTGGGCTGCCCAGACACAAGGACGCCGCATGGTCGCCATACTTGAGACCGCGCCCCGCAGGCTCAACGCCCACAAGTGCCACCTGTGCATCATCAAGAAAGCCAGAAAAAAGACCGATGGCGTTGGAGCCGCCACCCACACAGGCAAAACAGACATCGGGGAGGCGTCCTGCTGTTTCAAGCATTTGCGCACGAGCTTCGCGACCAATAACAGACTGGAAATGCCGAACCATCAATGGATAGGGATGTGGGCCAACGGCAGAACCCAATACATAAAAAGCCTCTTCGTCGTTTATCCAGGCAACAAGCGCCTCGTCCACGGCTTCTTTGAGGGTTTTTTGACCACTTGTGGCCGCCACAACCTGTGCGCCCAGCATCTCCATGCGAAGAACATTCGGGTGCTGGCGGCGTATGTCTTCTTCACCCATATACACAATACACTCAAGACCCATGAGGGCGGCGGTAGCGGCGGTGGCAACACCATGCTGGCCTGCACCAGTCTCGGCGATAACACGGCGTTTGCCCATGCGTAGCGCCAGCAGGCATTGTCCAAGGGTGTTGTTGATTTTATGTGCGCCAAGGTGGTTGAGATCTTCACGCTTGAGATATATTTGTGCCCCGCCCAGCTTTTTGCTGAGATTGCGGCAGTGATAGACGGGATTGGGGCGCCCTGTATATGAGGAAAACAGAGCGTCAAGCTCTGTTGCAAACGAGGGATCAGTGCGACTTTTTTCAAAAGCCTCGGCAAGAGCATCAAGACGTGCCTTTACTGCTGGAGGAACAAACTGACCTCCATAAGGACCAAAAAAGCCATTGCTGTCGGGGAGATTGCAGGATGCGTAAGATGTGCTCATGGTTTTCCTCCTGCGGAGGCACCAAGCATTTACGCGAGAAAGAAAAAATCGCAGCCAGTGCCCTGACCGCGATTTCTGTAGTTATTGCAAAAAACAGTTTTATAATCCGGCCCCAAGTACTTACAGGAGCCACCACCACTGGCATGGAAGAAGGGACTTTCCCAAAAGAGAAAGAGGCATAAAAGGTGCTTTTGTACCTTGGGGCTGTTGCGATAAACTATACATCACAAATATATACTGCTTATATGTGTTATTTGTCAATATAGGTACTGGGAAAGGAGTGTGCTCGCATGAGAAAACTTGCGCCATTTCTAAAATTTTTGTAAAATTTATCTCGTTTTTTGTAACGTCTGACTGGGGGTACCCATGCTTGATGAAAAAATGACGGGCGCAGGCAATGTTCTTTTGCTGGCTGGTGGTGGCAAAATATATACGGATATTGCTGCTCGTTTTGTGCGCTCGGAGCGCTCCCTTGAGGAGATTGTCGCCTCTCCTTACTCTCGTACTATTGTAGAGAATATCCTTTCCAGTGGTCATAAGGCGGCACTTGAATTTGATTATTTTCTTTTTGGCGTGGAAGGATACAGTCGTGTTACGGAAACACAGCTTGTTCGTAAGCGCCTGGCATCATATTTAATTAAATCAGGCAGGGCAGAGCTGGGCGGGAAGCGCCTTTTTTCTGTGGTCTATCCGCCTTCCATTAAAGATTTTGCGGCAGAAGTATCATTGCCGGATGGTTCGACATTGAAAGTGACGCCGCATCTGCTCACAGAGATGACACGCCAGTGGTATGAAGCGGGTATCGAACAGGGTTTGCCTGAAGAAGATTTGCGTTACATGAAGCCTCAAGCTACAGAATTTAAAGCGATCATCGGCATGAACGCACATGCCTTGCATGACTGGTTTGCCATTCGCTGCTGTATGAATGCCCAGCATGAAATCCGCGATCTTGCGCGAAAAATGCTTCGTTTATGTCGCAAAGCTGCTCCGGATCTTTTTGCACATGCGGGGCCTAGCTGTATGCAGTTGGGATATTGCCCTGAAAACAGGGCACAGAATAGTATGTGCAAGGGAAAAATCCCCACGAAAGAAGAAGCGCTTCACGTATTGCACAAGCTTTATAAAGGGCAGGATTCTGAAATTTGTTAAGAGCATATTGTTCGCAAATCACAGGCAGAAGAGTGATTTTTCACGATTCTGCCTGTGCTATTCTCGTGTCATGAAAATATTTTTCGCGATATAGGCAGAATGTCCGGATGTGTCTGCTCCTGTTTTCAGGAGGTGCAGTAAGTCCAGAGCTTCGGTAGGGAAGAGGATGTTCTCTTTATTGTAACATCAGAACTTTTTATGGATATTCTGAGGGCAGCCGTTCTTGTTGTTCTCACAGTTACAGCCACAGCACCCACCATTCTTGTTGCGCAGGGCAGTGATAATCTTTTTAAGAATAAAGCCCAGTGCCACAACAATACACACAATAATAATACTACTTTCCCAGTTCATAAAGAATGCCTCCATAAG
>CAMTOM010000293.1 GCA_947074125.1 uncultured Desulfovibrionaceae bacterium | reverse complement strand
AAAAAAGACGAAGTAACCTGCTGAGCATAAAGAACTCGTGTATCATGTACATTATGCAAAGCCACCGCAGGTTCTGAGGCAGTACGCTGGCTCGCAATACAACCGGGCAAAAGGAAAAAACAGCACGCCAGAATATATAATGATCGCAAATGACGCATAAAACACCAAAATTTCAAATTGTTACAAAAAAATATTATTACGTACAGAATCGCAAATAACAGTTGCCGTTAATCACAGAAACAAAGCATTAGATGCATACAAACCGACGAAAATGTAATCTATAATTTCAACTTTGTACAGCTTTTTAAATAAAATGCCTTCTTGAGCCTATCTTTCTGTTTTTTAAGAAAAATCTAAACCATTCTTTATTCGAATAAGAGAGGCATATAAAAAAATCTCCTTTTGAAAAACAAAAGGAGGATAATCTGTCAAGATGCAAGTAAAAACATATAACTAATATTATTCGCGCATAATACCAGTGATAACAAAAGAAGTCAAATCACACATATCCGAGACTCTAGAAAGAAAACTCCCCATGTACAGATGCCCCACACCTTCTTTCATCGCCCTTTCCATCACAATGCTGCTCAATACAGGCAAAGGCGTTATGTCCATGTATCGACTCCAGACTTTCCACGACAACGCGAAACCAACTTACATGAGGGTGTTGTATAAGCTGGGTAGCAACATTACGCACCACATCCTCAACAAAGGTCGGATTGGCAAAAGCATGTTCTGTCACAAACTTCTCATCTTCGCGCTTCAAGAGCGTATATACGGGTGAAGAAGCCGAATTCTCAGCCATCGCGACAAAATCTTCTATCCATGAAAAGCCCGTCATGCGAACAGATATGCGTACAAGCGTGCGCTGGCTGTGTGCCCCTTCATCACTAATGGCTTTTGAACAGGGGCAAACCGTCATGACAGGAACTTCCACATCCAGCAAAAAAGAGGTTTTTCCACCAAGAAGCTCCCCTGTCAGGCGACAGGCATAACCAATATGACTCCTAATGGCAGATGCCGGAGCTGATTTATTGATAAAATAGGTAAAACTGAAGCGTACAAAAGCTGTTTTTGCCTCAAGACGATCTCTGACATCAGCGAGCAAACGCGTTACGGACGTATAGTCCAGCTCTTCGTTCCATTGTTCAAGCGCTGAAACAAAACGGCTCATGTGCGTTCCCTTAAAGGAGGATGGCAGCGCCACACCAATATCAACTGTCGCCACTGTCTGCTGACGTCCGGCAGCACGATCTTTGACGAAAAGTGGCAATGTCAGTTGACGCACGCCTACAACGTCAATATCCAACGCGACCTGTGCGGGTCCACTCTGAATGTCTTCCATTACACCTCCTGCCCTGTCGTTGTCAGGGTGAAAGAACCATGCTTCACCCCGCGACAGGAAATAAGTCTGTGTGCCAGACCTCTCACAGCATCAATATCTCCCTTGAGCACCAAGACTTCAAGGCAGTTATCGTGATCCAGATGAATATGCAGCGTTGCACCTATCAAGTGATGTGCATCATGCTGCATCTGCGTCAAACGCTTGCCAATATCTCCCTTGTGATGGTCATAGACCAGTGTCAGCGTTCCTGCACCAACGCCACCTGCCTTTTCCCACGCAGCTTCAATCAGGGCGCGCCGTATAAGATCACGCAGGGCTTCTGAGCGATTTGCGTAGCCTTTTTGTTCGCAAAGAGCGTCAAAAGCAAAGAGAAGGTCTTCTTCCAAAGAAACACCGAAACGAGCTAATGTTCCCATATATCCTCTCTCATTACCGTCTCAATTCCCAGATATGGATTGTGACGGGAACAGAAGGTGCGTATTCTGGTCGTATTTTGCTGGAATGTACACGTTTTGCCGACCATCCCTGTTGATACAGCGCGAGCTGAAAAGCTTCATATACGGTTCTCCCTGGCTCTGCAATCCAGATATAACCATCAGGAGCCAATACATGACGCAAAAAAGAAAGAAGAGGTGCGACAAAACGGCGCTCATACATGATATCTCCTCCCCAAAGAACATCAATACTCCCAGGCTTCAAAGCAGGAGCACGCCAGTCCATCAATATCCACTCAAGAGAAGGAATCTTGTTTATACAGGCATTTCGACGCGAAAAACGCAGCGCATCAATCTCATAATCCACACCCATCACAGAAGCGCCCAGCCAGGCTCCCACCAGAGCTGTCAGACCAAGACCACAGCCAAGATCCAGACAGCGCTTGCCAGATATAATATGACGGGAAAGAGCAAGCCATTCTGCCAGAGCAAGACTGGAAGGCCAAAGTTCTGTCCAGTACGGCAGGCGCTCATCCTCAAAATTTGCAGAATCTTCGGTCATCACCTCCCAAAGTTTCTCAAGATCGCCTGCCCGCTCAAGAATCCATTCACGACCGCAGGCATTCACTCGTAAAGAAGTCGCTTCTGAAAATGCGTCCATAATGCTCCACTAGCAGAAAATACATATCAGGCAAAAAATACACTCAAATGACAAGAAAACCCTTCTCTCCCAAAGTAACCAAAGAAAGAGGCATAAGCAACAAAAGCCAAGACTGTCGCAAGCGCACATATAAGTAAAGAAAAAACCCGACCGGCAGAATGCCAATCGGGTTCATATCATCACAATACCTGTATGCGGCTATTATTTCTTTTTCAGCCAGCTCATCATGCCGCGCAAATCCTGTCCGACCTTTTCGATGGGATGTTCGGCTTCAAGACGGCGGGTAGCTGAGAACATGTGATCATTGGCACGGGCTTCCAGAATGAACTTCTTTGCGACAACACCAGTCTGGATTTCTGTGAGTCCCTTCTTCATTTCCGGTTTTATCGTTTCGGTAACCAGGCCGGCTCCACTCCCTGCATCTCCCCCTTCACCCCTTGTCTCTCTGGATTAACTCCTCCGTTACGCTCCACCTTCACTCCTCC
>CAMTOM010000292.1 GCA_947074125.1 uncultured Desulfovibrionaceae bacterium | reverse complement strand
CACGCACAAAAAAAGCTTTCCCCCCCCAACCAAACACCCACCACCCACCCCACACACAAGGAATCCCATGAACACATTCTTTCAGGGCAAACGCCTTCGCCGAACAGCAGAACTCCGTTCCCTCATACGCGAAACGCCGGCAATAACAGCCAGCGACCTGATCATGCCTTATTTCGTTGTGGAAACCGATACCCCTACTTTCCGCAAAGAAATCCCTTCCATGCCTGGCCAATACCAGCTTTCCCTCAACATGCTGCGTGAACAGGTAGCAAAAGCAGTCGACAATGGTTTGCGCGCGATCATACTGTTTGGCATACCGGCAACAAAAGACCCGCAAGGCTCTGGCGCCTATGCAGAAAATGGCATTGTGCAGCAAGCCGTTCGCATGTTGCGAACACACTTCCCCAAACTTTTTATTATTACCGATGTCTGCCTGTGCGAATATACGTCACATGGTCATTGCGGTTTGCTTTCCCCCCAAGGCGATGTACTTAACGACCCTACATTGCAGCTCCTCACGCGCACAGCCACCAGCCATGCTGAAGCTGGAGCAGATATGGTTGCGCCATCTGATATGATGGACGGGCGCATTCAGGCTCTGCGGGCAGGACTTGATGCCGCCAATTTTACCATGCTCCCTATTATGTCCTATGCGGTTAAATATGCTTCAGCCTATTACGGCCCTTTCCGCGAAGCTGCCGAATCCGCGCCGCAATCTGGCGACCGCAAGTCATATCAGATGGATCCTGCCAATGCCCGTGAGGGACTGCGTGAAGCGGCTGCCGATATTGCAGAAGGTGCGGACTGTCTCATTGTCAAACCCGCTGGCCCTTATCTGGATATTATCCGCCGCGTGTATGAAACATACGACATCCCCCTTTGTGCCTATCAAGTCAGTGGCGAATATTCTCTTATCAAGGCTGCCGGAGCCAATGGCTGGATACACGAAGAAGCCGTTGTACTGGAGTCTCTCACAGGCATCAAACGCGCCGGAGCCAAGATGATTATCAGCTATTTCACTGAAGAACTCCTGCAAAAAAGGCAGATCACATTATGAGCGCACACCTCAAACAGACCGCCACACAACACCCCCATGCTGCGGGACATCCTCACGCAAGCCGCAGCAGTGCTCCCAAAACACTGCCGGATGGCACACCGGTGTGTCGGCTCATCGCCTGGGAAGTTACACGCTCCTGCAATCTTGCCTGCAAACACTGCCGCGCCGAAGCGCACACCGAGCCTTATCCAGGAGAGCTTTCCACACAGGAAGCCAAGGCACTCATAGATACCTTCCCCGAAGTCGGCAATCCCATTATCATTTTCACAGGCGGCGACCCCATGATGCGCCCTGATGTCTATGAACTGGTAGCCTATGCCCATTCCAAAGGTCTCCCCTGTGCCTTTTCTCCCAACGGTACACTGATCACTGAAAAGAGCGCACAGCAAATCAAGAATGCTGGTGTCCAGCGCTGCTCCATCTCCATTGATGGCCCTGATGCCGCCAGCCACGATGCCTTTCGCGGTGTGCCAGGAGCCTTTGATGCCTCCATGCGCGGTATTGAACTGCTCAAGCAAGCCGGAGTATCTTTCCAGATCAATACCACAGTCACACGCAATAACTTAAGCAGCTTCAAAGAGATATTTTCACTGTGCGAACGCATCGGCGCCGCAGCCTGGCATATTTTTCTTCTCGTCCCCATGGGGCGAGCTTCTGGCTTGAAAGATCAGGTCATCACAGCAGAAGAATACGAAAATGTGCTCCACTGGCTCTATGATTTCCGCAAAACAACTTCGATGCACCTTAAAGCCACCTGCGCCCCGCATTACTATCGCATTATGCGCCAGCGCGCCCATGCAGAAGGTCTGCACGTAACGCCAGAAACCTTTGGCATGGATGCCCTCACCCGTGGCTGTCTGGGGGGCACAGGTTTTTGCTTTATCAGCCATGTAGGCCAGGTGCAGCCCTGTGGCTATCTTGAACTTGATTGCGGCAATATACGCCAGACTCCTTTCCCTGAAATATGGAAAAGCAGCGAATACTTTCGGCAGTTCCGTACTCAGTCATGCTACACAGGCAAATGCGGTATCTGTGAATACCATAAGGTTTGCGGTGGCTGTCGTGCCCGTGCCTGGAGTATGGACAATGACCACATGGGGCCAGAACCGCTCTGTACCTATCAACCAGGGACACAGAAAAAGGGATAAGAGATATGGAATTGACAGAACAACAAAAACGCCTGCTCAATATTATCCAGACTGATTTCCCCATCTGCGCTCACCCCTATGCCGAACTGGGAAAACGTCTGGGCATCAGCGAAGAAGAAGCACTTGCAGACGTAAGAGCCTTGCGGGAAGGACGTATTATCCGACGCTTGGGAGCCAATTTTCAGTCCGCCAAACTGGGCTTCCGCTCAACACTCTGCGCCGCAAAAGTTCCCGAAGAGCAATTGGAAGAGTTTGTCAGTATCGTCAATAGCTATACTGGCGTTACTCACAATTATTTGAGGCAGCATGTGTATAATGTGTGGTTTACCTTCATCGGCCCCTCATGGGAAGATGTCTGCGCCTCACTGGAGGAAATTACGCAAAAGACAGGCATTCCCATCCTCAACCTGCCCGCAAAAAAGCTGTACAAAATTCGCGTAGATTTTCAAATGGGCGAGTAACGAGAGAGCAGGAGAGAGAGATCTGGGGGATGCTATCCCCTTATGCTGAACGAGGGGAGGGCAAGCGACTTTGGGGGACGCTGTGGACAGAACCACCTGCGAGGGTACATGAACCCCAGACAACCGGATCTCCTCATGTGCCCCTAGGTGCTACCAACCGATGGCGCCATGCACGCGTAGAGCTGACGTGGCATCGCACACCACCTGCTGGTGTTCTGGTACTGGGACATTGCCACTTAACGTCATCTTCCAACTGCTAC
>CAMTOM010000291.1 GCA_947074125.1 uncultured Desulfovibrionaceae bacterium | reverse complement strand
AATACCCACCATGAACCTCGAAAAGGAACTACAAAAAGAAAACCCGCCGCAAATGTACAGATTGCCAGACTTAACAGTCCCATAACAAAATAGGGAATAAGCTTGCCAAGGAGTATCTGTATACGAGATACGGGCGTGGCAAAAAGCGCTTCCATAGTACCTCTCTCCCACTCGCGGGCAAATACCAGAGAGGTGAGCAAAGTACCGATGAGCGTCATGATAATGGTAATAGAACCTGGAATAAGAAATAAATGGCTCTGTGCTGAGGGATTATACCAATAACGCGCTTCTACAGTAATACCCATTTTCTGTTCTGCGGGGAGAAGAGAGAGCTGCCATGCTCCAATCACACCATGAACATAGGCATTGATAAAATTCGCTGTATTCGGATCAGAACCATCCATCAGTACCTGTATAGGCGCTGGTGTACCACGATCAACAGCATTGCCAAAATCCTGCCGGATAACGACAATCCCCTTGATACGCGCATCACGGAACATACGTTCTGCCTGCGCTCGATTTTGTGCCGGAAGCACTGTAAAGGAAGGAGAATTGATAAAAGAATTTACTATCTGGCGGGAAGAGACAGAATTGGACTCATCAATAAGTGCGATATTCAGCATACTGATGTCCAGTGTAACACCATAGCCAAACAACAAGAGAAATACAATGGGCAAAATACCGGCAACAATATACGAAGAGGGGTCACGCATAATTTGCTTGAACTCTTTTATGATAAGAGCTCGTAACTGCTTTCGCCACATCTGTGGACTTCTTACGGTACGCATCAGTGTTGCTCACTATCATAACGCTGAATACAGGAAATAAACGCTTCCTCAATGGTAGGATCTTCCACTTCTCCCTGCGCTTCGGCAGCTTTCAAGGCATCAGGACTCCCCATACTGATGATGCGTCCTCGATAGACCAGAGCAATGGCATCACAATACTCAGCCTCTTCCATAAAATGGGTTGTTACCAGTACGGTAGTACCCGTTTGTGTCATAGCCACGATATGCTTCCAGAAATCACGCCGTGTCCGTGCGTCCACGCCGGATGTAGGTTCATCAAGAAAAAGTACTGGAGGATTATGGAGCGTCGCACAGACAAGAGAAAGACGCTGTTTATGCCCAAGAGGCAAAAGTCCTGTGGCAGTATTCAGGAAAGAATCAAGCTCCATTGCGCTGGCAAGCTCTTCCATGCGCTGTACCAGTTGTTTTCCACGCAAACCATAAATTTTGCCAAAGAAAAGGATATTTTCCCGAACACTGATATCCGTATACAAAGAAAATTTTTGTGCCATGTACCCTAAATGGGCACGAGCCATACCGCCTGCCTGAATCAAGTTGATACCATTAACAAAGCATTCACCTGAAGTGGGAGCAGAAAGTCCACAAAGCATTCGGAATGTTGTTGATTTACCAGCCCCATTTGGCCCCAATAAACCAAAGATACGTCCGGACTGTACACTAAAAGAAATATCGGAAGCGGCAACAAAAGTACCAAATTTCTTGGTCAGCCCTCGTGCTTCTATACGTATTTTTTCATCTTGCTCACACATACCAGCCTGAGCAAAAGGAGAAGCCTCCTGCCGGATACCACCAAGCTCGCGCATATAGGCATCCTCAAGACGTGGCGTGACAGGCTCCCCTTCCTGTTGCAAGCGGGAAGCAAGATCCTTGCCTGTATCGCCCAAAACAATCCGTACGTATTTCCCCTGAATCAGAGCATCAGCAACACCTGGCGTGACTATCCAGTCCATCAATGTCGCACGGGCACGCGATGGCGGCGGCAAAAGACGAAACACTTTTCCCTTCGCTCTTCCTGAAAGCTCGTGAGGATTTCCAGAAAATAAAAGACGCCCTTCATCCAGCACAATAATATCTTCACAGCGCTCCGCTTCATCAAGATAAGCCGTTGACCAGAGAATGCTCATCCCTTCCTGAGCCAAATGACATACCATTGCCCAAAGGTCTCGACGAGAAAGCGGATCTACCCCCACCCCTGGCTCATCTAAAATAAGTAGCTGGGGTGAGCCAAGCAAAGCACAGGCAATACCCAGCTTTTGCTTCATGCCACCAGAAAGCTTTCCTGCCAGTCTGTCAGTAAATTCTCCAAGGTTGGTGAAACGCAATACAGAATAAAAAACACTGTCCCTCTCCTCTCCCTCAAGTCCCTTCAAAGCGGCGTGCAGCTTCAGGTTATCCTGAACAGAAAGGTCTTCATACAAGCCAAAGCGTTGTGGCATATACCCAATACAGGCATCTTGAGACAGCGTCAGAGGGTCTTTCCCCAAAACACGTACCTGACCGGAGGTAGGCGCCATTAAACCGGCGAGGATACGGGCAAGCGTTGTTTTTCCAGCAGCATCAGGGCCTAAAAGTCCTGTTATTCTGCCCCGCACCATAACTCCTGAAATATCCTGGAGTGCTGTAACGCTGCCAAAGCGCATTCCGATATTTTCAAGACGGACAACAACGTTATCATCTGTAGAGACACTCTGCTCTGTGTTCACATTCCTGCCTCCGGAATGACCACCGTGACAGGCATACCCTGTCGCATCACGTTTTCAGGATCATCAGCCTGAACGCGAATGCGATATACCAGATCAGCACGTACTTCCTTTGTTTCAACAGTTTTTGGCGTAAATTCTGCCGAAGGAGAAATAAAACCTACCGTGCCTGGGAAAACTTTCTCCGGAGCGGCATCCACCATAATATTTACAGACATACCAGGTTTTATTTTTCCCAGTGATGGCTGCTCTACATAGACCCGCAGCCACACAGGATTGGTCAAAGCCAGCGTATATACCGTTTGCCCTGACTGTATGATTGCACCTGCTTCTCTGGAACGTGTCCGCACAGTGCCGTCTTGCGGCGCACGACATACAGCATCGGCCAGCGGTATTCCTGTTTTATCCAGTAACCTTGGACGCTGTGCTCCAGGACCCTCCCAGTCGATAACCGCCTCCTCCCCTTATCCTC
>CAMTOM010000290.1 GCA_947074125.1 uncultured Desulfovibrionaceae bacterium | reverse complement strand
GGCATGCTCAACAACCGCGACCCAAAAAGAGCGAGCATCTACAAGCATGACACGAAAAACGCGCGCCCAGACATGCTTTACCAAGGCGGGCTCTTCAGAGAAAAGATGCGCCACAGTAATAAAATGTGGCATCAGCGTACCTTCAGCATTACGAATACCAAAGCTCTTTTGATGACTTTCCATACTCGTCAGCAAAACTTCAGCAGGCACTTCCAGAAATGAGGGATCAAAATCACCAAGAACAGGAACAGGATGTTCACACAAGCCCTGCACCTCATCCAAAAGACTGTCCTTCCATTCCACAGTACCACCAGCAGCAACAGCCAATACATTGCCCTTCTCGACAATATATTCACGGCGCTTGGGGGCTTCTGGAATCACGCCCCCCTGAGATGTTACTGTTTCATAATAATTATCGGCATGTGCCACGGCAAAAGGCCCATTCCCATGAATACGGTGACCATATGTCATGCGATCACTTGTTACAGGACCTACAGAAAAAGGTACCACAGCACTGTCAAAAAGAGCCAGTATCCAGCGCAAAGGGCGAGCATAGGCAAAACTCCCGCTTCCCCAGCGCATGCGTTTGGCAAAAGGAAGAGCCGCAATAATGGCAGGACAAATTGACGCAAGCAACGTTGCAGCATCCGCACCGCCTGTGCGCTTGCGTACAGCTACATATTCACCTTTTTCCGTTGTGACTGTGAAAACATCAGAAAGGTCAAGATCGTGGGTCCGAACAAAACCTTCCAGAGCTTTTGAAGGCTTGCCATCCGCTCCATAGGCAGCGCGTACGGGTGGTCCACTGATCACTTCTTCCTTCTCTTGCTGCACAGGATTCACGTCATCTAAAAAGACTACAGCCCGACGGGGAGTGCTCATGACACGTATGCCCGTACAAACTATGCCCTGCTCGGCAAGAGCATCCGTAAAGCGTGTGCGCAATTCATTTTCTTCACCCAGTAAAAAACGGGCTGGCAGTTCTTCACTTCCGATTTCAAGCACAAATGATGACATATATTATTCCTTATTTGCCAAGCAAAGGATATCCCAGTGTTTCCCGCTGGGCTTCATACAATTTAGCCACACCTGAAGCCAGCACACGGACTCTGCCAATATAACCGTTCCGTTCCGTAATGGAAATCGCACCGCGTGCGTCCAGCAAATTGAACGTATGCGAACACTTTAAGCAATAATCATAGGCAGGCCAGGGAAGGTTCTGAGCAAGAAGTTTTTTGCATTCGGACTCGCAAGCGGTAAAAAAGTGCAGCAACATATCCGCGTTGCTTTCTTCAAAATTATAGCGCGATTGCTCTACTTCGTTTTGATGATAAATATGCCCGTAGGTCACATGTTCATTCCAGGCAAGATCGTATACCGATTCCACCCCTTGCAGATACATCGCCAGACGTTCAAGACCATAGGTCAGCTCCACACTGACAGGAGCAAGGTCGATACCGCCCACCTGCTGAAAATACGTAAACTGGCTCACTTCCATACCATTCAGCCATACTTCCCAGCCCAGTCCCCAGGCACCTAGCGTGGGCGACTCCCAATCATCTTCTACAAAGCGAATATCGTGACGGGAAGGGTCAATACCAAGCACCCCCAAACTTTCAAGATACATTTCCTGTACGTTTTCTGGCGATGGTTTCAAGATAACCTGAAACTGAAAATAGCGCTGCAAACGGTTGGGATTTTCCCCATAACGCCCATCTGTTGGACGGCGTGATGGCTCAACATACGCAACACGCCATGGCTCAGGACCAATAACACGCAAGAACGTGTTGGGATTAAAAGTGCCCGCACCGCATTCCACACCACTAGGCTGTTCGATCACACAGCCCCGTTTTGCCCAATATTGTTGCAAAGCAAGAATCACATCCTGAAAATACATTTGTTTTCCTTCATAGCGACGTTATTACACTCGTTTAAAACGACCCTCATCCCAGGCAAGCCCCATATGGTACTGAACAAAACCATCAATGGCGCGTGCGCACTCCCTTTGCTCTTGCCGACGTATTGAAAAAGCATGCCAGCGCGAAAGCTCTTCTTGCTGAACGTTGCGTAAAACGTCAAGAGAAGAAGCAGAAAGCTGCACAGCATACGCGCCGCGCACATAACTTTTTTCGGCACGTATCATACAGGTATTACAGTAGGAACGCCCCTCATCAACAAAAAAACAGGCTCCCTGCTTCAAGGCCGCACCACAAGAAGCGCAAAAGGAAAAATCAGGTGCAAATCCGGCAATACAGGCAAATCGCAAACGAAAAAAAAGAAGCGATAAAGGCAAAAATGGTTTTTGCTGCTCAAGCTCCTGCAAAAGAGAATCAAAAAGCGAAAAAGCAGGCTGCGCACTTTCTGCATTGACATCCAGCGCTTCAATATAGCGTGTACAGTTCACCGCCATACCCATACGCCGCCAGTCTGAGCGTAAAAGACGTGGACCACGTAAGAGCGAAGCTTCTTGAAGGGCAAGATACTGCCCTCTCCCAGATGTTTTTACGCGAACATGGAGAAGATTGTACATATCGAGGCAGCCACAGAAGCGACGGCGACTGCGACTTCCCCCAAAAGCAAATACAGTAGAAATACCCCGATGCTGCGAGAACAGTCTAATCCAGAGGTCATGCTCACGAAAAGTACCAACTCGCAGTACAATGCCTGCATCCGCCCATTCCATGAAAACTATTGTTCTGCTGGTGGCAAAAGCAAAGTAAATAAGGTTCGCCCATGCTCTAAAGGAACATCTTTCCCATTAAAACGCACCTGTATCGCATCGGTATTGCTCAGTTTTATTTGTAGTTTCTGAGCGAAGGCCAGCAAGAGTGTCTCTCCTTTATGGAGGGAGTAATGGATTTCTTCTCCTCCATCCATATCGACACGTAGCCAGGAATCAGCAGAGGCAGTGAGCAGTACACGGTTTTTATTTGCGTCCAAAGCAACAGGGGCAGGCGTTATTGGCTGGGCTTTTTCCTCAAGAAGTGCCTTGCCTGTATTGTTTTCA
>CAMTOM010000289.1 GCA_947074125.1 uncultured Desulfovibrionaceae bacterium | reverse complement strand
AGAGTGGAGAAAAAAAATGAGACTTCCTCCCAAAGCAGATTTTGTATTTGATGTCTCGCAGCGGGAAATCCTGCTGGCAGGATTGGAGAAATATGCATGAGTAAAAAACTTATGACACCCCATGAAGATACTTTGGAAGTAATTGAGCTGAGTGTCAAAGAACCAAAGCGCTTCAAAGTACTTTTGCACAATGATGATTATACGACTATGGAATTTGTTGTGGAAATTTTGTGCAGTGTGTTCCGTAAAACATCAGAACAGGCCTCGGCAATCATGTTGCTTGTGCATGAACGTGGTGTGGGGGAGTGCGGTGTGTATACTCTTGAGATAGCAGAAACCAAAGTTTCTCAAGTTCGTGCTCGTGCGCGCAATGCAGGTTTTCCGTTAAAGTGTACTCTTGAAGAAGTGTACTGAGAGCGATTTTTATTCTGAAGCAGCGGCATGGAATGCTGTTTCAATACCATATTTTGCATCCGTCCCGGATGCGTCCTTGCGGGCAGGAAGCCTGCGTTGTGTCGGAGTTATCCGGAAAAAAGCTCTTTGCACCGGATATTCGGAGGAGGTGCCATGCTGGCCCAAAATGTACAGGAAACATTGCGTCATGCCATACATGAAGCGCAGCGTCGTCGTCATGACATGCTGACTTTGGAGCACTTGCTCTATGGAATGACGATGGTAGGTAAGGGAAGAATCCTTCTGGAAGGCTGTGGCGTGAGTGTGGCTGTGTTGCGCGAGCAGCTTGAGGGGTTTTTCCGTTTTCAGATGGATACTGTTGAGACGGGAGAATTGGATGAGATTGTCCAGACTGATGGTGTGCAGCGTGTTCTGGACACAGCCATGCATCAGATACGCTCAGCAGGACGCCAGCAGATTGAGCTGGGGGATGTGCTTGCTGCCATCATGGAAGAAGAAGGCTCGTACGCATGTCACTTTATCAGCAAGCAAGGTGTGAGCCGTGTGGATGTGCTGACCATGGTTTCTCATGGTCTGGAGGAAAGCTCTGGGTCTACAGGAATTCGCAAAGGTGAGAATGAGGAAGAGGAAAAAGGAAATCCTCTTGAAAAATATACCACAGATTTAACGGCAAAAGCCGCCGAGGGGAAAATTGATCCTCTCATTGGACGTGGTGCAGAGCTGGATCGTACGGTTGAGGTTCTTTGCCGGCGTCGTAAAAACAATCCCCTTTTTGTCGGTGATCCTGGTGTGGGTAAAACCGCAATCGCTGAGGGGCTGGCATTGCGTATTGCTGCGGGCAATATTCCAGAGATGTTTAAGAACGTGCAGATTTTTGCCCTGGATATGGGGTCTGTTCTGGCGGGATCAAAATACCGTGGTGATTTTGAAGGACGTTTGAAAGCGATTGTAAAAGCGCTAAAAGAAATTCCTAACGCGATTCTTTTTATTGATGAAATTCATACTCTGGTGGGCGCTGGTACGACATCTGGTGGTGCGATGGATGCTTCAAATCTTCTCAAACCCATGCTGGCTTCAGGAGAAATTCGTTGCATGGGCTCAACAACACATGAAGAGTTCCGCAATCACCTTGAACGTGATAGAGCGCTTACCCGCCGTTTTCAACGTATTGATATTCATGAACCAAGTCATGCGGAGTGTTTGGAAATTTTAAAAGGTGTGCAAAACAAGTACGCCTCCCACCATCAGGTACGCTATTCTCCTACTGTGCTGAAAACGATTGTGGATCTTTCTGCACGCCATGTTCGGGAGCGCCTTTTGCCGGATAAGGCCATTGATGTTCTGGATGAAACGGGCGCTTCCGTACGTCTGAAACCAGCGTGGAAGCCTGGTGCCTCAGTCACTGTACATGATGTAGAACGGGTCGTAGCGCGTATGGCGGGCATTCCTGAACGCTCTGTTTCTGGTGAGGAAAAAGCCCGTCTGGCTTCTCTTGAAAAAAATATGAAAGGTTTGGTGTTTGGGCAGGACAAGGCCATTGAAATGGTCGTACGAGCCATTTTGCGGACGCGCGCAGGCCTGACGAGCGAATCTCGCCCCTCAGGTGCCTTTCTCTTTTACGGACCAACGGGTGTGGGTAAAACAGAAGTGGCCAAACGACTGGCGGAATTGCTTGGAGTCGAATTTCTTCGTTATGACATGAGTGAGTATATGGAGAAGCATACTGTTTCCCGTCTTATTGGCTCACCTCCTGGTTATGTCGGTTTTGAGCAGGGTGGTTTGCTGACCGAAGCAGTACGCAAGGCGCCTTATTCGGTTGTGTTGCTGGACGAAATCGAAAAAGCACACACTGATATATTCAATATCCTCTTGCAGGTGATGGATTATGCAACACTTACGGATAACACTGGGCGCAAAACGGACTTCAGAAATGTGATTCTGATCATGACATCCAATGCGGGAGCTCAGGAAATGAGCAAGAGTTCTGTGGGCTTTGCCCGTCAGAATGTGTCGGATGCGAGCGGTAAAGGCCTGCTTGCTGTCGAAAATCTCTTTGCTCCTGAATTTCGTAATCGTCTGGACGCGATGGTTCCATTTAATAGCTTGAGCGAGGAGCTTATGGAGCACATCGTCAATAAGTTTATCAGTGAAATAGTTCAAAGTCTGGAAGGGCGTAAAGTGACACTTTCACTCACACCAGATGCGCGTAGATGGTTGGCTAAAAAAGGTTTTGATCCCAAAATGGGAGCAAGACCACTACGGCGTATCTTGCGTACAGAGCTGGAAGACAAGCTGGCACATGAAATCCTTTTCGGTACTCTTCGTCGTGGTGGCAAGGTACGTGTTCACGTCAAGGACGATGCGCTGGCACTCGCAAACTCGTAGTGATTGTGCCTGATTGTGATATTATTGGATGTCTGTAAGGCATCGAGTGTTTCCTTTCTGTTTATAAAAGAGTGAGTATACAAAGTCTCAGCTATCTTTTCTGGATTTCATACCGTATGGTGTGGCATCTTTGAGGAACTGAGACTTTGTTTTCTCTGTAACAAGATACCTACCCTGATGGCTCATGATGGAGATCAATATCGCCACTTACCAATTCCCTT
>CAMTOM010000288.1 GCA_947074125.1 uncultured Desulfovibrionaceae bacterium | reverse complement strand
ATCTGGCCAGGAAGGAGTTAGATGTTTAAATGCAGGAGCGGTTATGTCGGTATGCACCCAAAAGAGTCAGCTGATGAAGCATGCAGCGTCAACAATGCCATGAGGAGAAACTCATGGAAAAGCGGAACATGTACCGAACGCTATGAGAACGAAGAACAAGGACAGATTACCTTCTAAATACTTCTGCTCCCAAGGAAGAACTAGGCACCGCCGTACTTTTTTCCTTGGGAGCAGTCACTCAGATATCTTCACTGCCCCCATTCTCTTCCATACTCATATTTTCCTCACCTTCTGCCACTTCCGCAAGAGAAGGCACATATGCCTGCCATGTTCCGGCTTCTGGTGCTGTCAGTACGGCTTTTGTTCCCACATAAGGATTGAAATAACCAAAACGCAACCAGGGGCAGGCCTTGCGCAAGCGCTTTCGGAAGTTGACCAGTCCTACTGCTGGCCCAAACGAAATGCCCTCTAAAAGCTCCCAATACATATCTGGATCAATATTCAGATTGCGAAGCTGTACAAAGCTTACCCCTCCTGAACCTATCAAGGGGATAAGCGCTTCCATTTCTTCTTCCGTATCTGTCACGCCTGGGAAATAAAGAAGATTGAGAGAAACAAAAATGCCGCGTGTACGCGCTTCATGAATTGAGTGACGCACATCAGAAAAAGAATACCCCTGTGGGCGGTAGTAGCGCGTATACACATCCTCACGGGCACTATTCAGACTCACACGCATACTGCTCAAACCTGCGTCAGCCAAAGCCGCGACAATTTCAGGTCGCGAAGCATTGGTATTGCAGTTGATCGTCCCCTCTCCCCCTTCACGACGAAAGGACTGTATGGCTCCCACCAAAAGATCTCCTTCGGTGAGAGGATCTCCCTCACAGCCTTGACCAAAGGAGTAAACTGGTTTTTCTGTCTCCCGCTCTGAGTGAAGACGCATAATTTCCACAACTTCTTCCACTGTGGGGCGAAAGGCAAGGCGGCATTGCGGCGTTACCTGAATGGGAGAATCGTCTTCCTGATGGGAAATACAGCCAATACAGCGGGCATTGCATGAACGTGACGTTGGCAAGGGAGCCTCATAACGCCCCAATGCCAAATTCCGCGCCGCAGGGCAGTCATAGCGCAGGACACAATTATTCATAATATGCTGCATAAGACGATTTTGAGGATATGTCTTTAATAGCTCCCTCACTTTTGCCTCAAGACGTTTTCGGGGAACATCAGCAAAAACCTGCCGCTCCTCATCATCTACCTTTTTGGCACAAATATAAAAGCGCCCACGAGCATATCCTACTGCACCATAAGCAAACAAAGGCAATACTGGCGCATTTTCCTGACACACATAACAAGGGTGAGCGCCCAGTGTATGCGCAGGCGCCGCAAAAGCAGCCACAGCCAGATCATCCAGAATTTCGATTTCTCCTGTTTCCTGATTCAATCCCGCAGCATGACGTCCAGGCAGAAGAAAGAGTTCACTTTCAGGCGGTAAAGGCATTAATTCATCTGGGCGCGGTACCCCCCACTGTCCTCCTCGACGGCATAACATAAGCAGCTCAGGGTGGTCATAAATGTTGCCCGCAGCATCTGCCATGACAAGATGCGGCTCTATAGGTGTCTTTGCCATAGTATCCTCCAGATTCTGTCGCAAAAAATCCCAGAAAAATTTATTCCTTTCTGGAAGATTGCAAGAAGCCACGAAAAACGTTACAAAACGGACGCCGAACGTTATCGACAGCATACACCAGAGTCAAGGTACAGCCATTCCATAATTATGTTATGAGACCACTGCTTAATTTTTTCCGCATTTTTCTGCGAATCCTTGTTCTCGCTGTCTTTGTCATAGGCGCTCTTCTCTTAGGGGCGCACTATCTTTTACAAAGCAATCCTAAAGCCATTGCACAGCAAATTACCAAACTGGTTCAGGAAAGAACTGGCTATGCCTGTGATATCAAACACATAGGTATCGCAATATTTCCCCTGCCTGCCTTGGGACTGACCGATGTACGCATAGAAGGCGATGATTTTTCCGCATCAGTGGGCTATGCTACCTTGCGCCCTCAAGTCCTTCCCCTTCTCCAGGGACGTATTGAACCAGAAAGCATTACCTTGCTCCAACCTCAATTTCACTGGCGTATCAAGCACTTACCCAACTTCAGTCAGGAAGGGACTACTCAAAAAACCGCCACCCCGCCTCAGAAAAATGATATCGCACAGGCGCACATATCATCTCCTGCGCCCGCACACAAATCCAATTCCCAGGCCTCTCTTGAACCAAATGACTTTTCTCCTACAGAAGACATACCGACATAGCCTTACATTACTTTTCCCACACCCCCTTTTTCCGGACGCCGCACAAACCCTGACGTCTATCTCGAAATAAGCGACGCTACCCGTCGTTTAAGCATTCAAGGCCTGGAATCTTTTCTGCGCCTTTCCCCACCACAGGGGATCAAGGGATTTATTCAAGTTAGTTCAGCATATTATTATGAGGATGATGAAGCCAAAGGCGGTGTTGATTTTTTACGCCTTACCTGCGACGGCAACGTGCTCGGCATGACTCAGGGACGCAGCGGTCTTCTTAAGCTTGATGTTCAGGTAAATCAGTTTTCCTTTCTCAAACAGCTTCAGACAAGTATCATACTCGCTCAGAATGAAGAAGGAAACAAAACAAACCGCGCAATACAAATTACTTCCCAGGGTTTCTTTGTCGTTGAAGGCAAGGAAATTCCCTTTGCTACCAATGGCACCAACCGCTGGGAAAATGACACTGTTTTCTTTGACAACTGGCAGCTCAGCCTTGACAGAGAGAACGCGCAGCTTAGCGCCATATTAAAACTCAATGATCCAGAACTTGTCCTGCAAGGACACATCACCGCAGAAAAATTCTGTCCTCCCTAATGGTTTGGCTTGTCACGTATTATTCCAGCCTGGCTGCAAATTATTCTGGTTGCCATTTTTGCAACACTCGACTCCTCTCTTTCCATTCATATCCTGAATGTCACCACTATACGTCACTCTT
>CAMTOM010000287.1 GCA_947074125.1 uncultured Desulfovibrionaceae bacterium | reverse complement strand
AAGACTCTTTAAAAGGGTATATTTAATGGAGTCAATTGAGCCTTCGCCATTCAGTTCGACATATTTCGTTTGACCCTTTGTCGAAAGATCCTTGAAATAATAGGCTGCTGCTAATGTGCCATCTGTGGTGTTGTAATAAATATCATGGCGCTTGTTGATGGCGGTTTCGTCCTGGTCGTCAGAACGGGATGAAAGGCTGCCACCACAGACACGACACACATCGCCACTGGGTTTGATGGCATCAATGAAAATATTGTTGGGGTGGTTGTTATTTTCTTTGCACAGACGGCGTCCCATGATGCGGTTTTTTGCAATTTCACGGGGCAGAAGGATCTCAATCACATAGTCCAACTGCATTCCAGCAGCCTGCATGGCTTCCCAGAGTTTTTTGGCTTGTTCCATGTTGCGGGGAAAGCCATCCAGAAGCCAGCCATCCTTACCTTTGGTCTTGAGTGTTTCTAAAACCATGGGAATGGTAATATCGTCAGGTACGAGGTCGCCGCGATCAATATATTCTTTCGCTTTTTTGCCAAGCTCTGTACCACCACCGATGTGCTCACGGAAAATGGCTCCGGACTCAATGTGAGCCAGGTTATATTTAGCTTTGACAAGATTGCCCTGTGTTCCTTTACCGCTACCGTTGGGACCGAAAATCAGAATATTCACAGCGTCCTCCTTAGATGGCTCTGTTTACTTTGTGCAAAAAATAACTTTCGTCATCTGTTGTACTCCCGTAAGCCATATTTTGTCAACGGAAGAGGAGGAAAAAGCGGAGTATGGGCGCGCTAGCGTAAGGTGCGCAAGGCGCCACCAGTAATGCTTGTGAAGATATTGACAATGCCGCCGACAAAGCTCCCCAAGGCACCCCAGATAATATCACGAGTTTTGATAGAGGTTTTGGGATTGTCCAAAGTACCGCTGACAGCTACCGGAAGTTGTGAAACCGCTCCCGTGCTTACCTGCAATTTGCAATCAAGAGCTTTTGTATCGATGTTCAGCCAGCCGCTACCCGTAACATCCATAGCGTCGCTTTTGAGAAGAAGATTTTTGCTGCTGAGAACACCTCGTTCAAGAATACCGGAAGCTCTGAGCACTTCAAAGGTGGTACGTTTGCCTGTGAGTGCTCCTTCTGCATTTCTGCTTTGCTGGTAGCCATTGCGAATACTGATACTCCAAAGGCCATTAAGACGGGAAGGAATATCCGCAGAAGAAGCAAGGGTGGCATATATGGATGATTGCAGAGAGGCAGATCCTCCGATTTCAAAGGGGAATTTCAAGTCACGTCCTGCCGAAAGAAGATCAAAGTTTTTGGCCGTTACGGCTGACTGAACATCAAGAGCTTCGTGTGCTTTGAGAATAAGATTTCCTGTTGCGGGGGCTCCATACAAAATAAAAGTAACAGGGTCAGCTCTGAACTCATTGTTTTTAAAAGAGAGCTTGGCATTTACCTTTTGAAAAGTACATTTTGCCGCACGTAAGGAAGCGATATGAATTGTGCCGGACATGACAAGTTTTTGCTTGAGGAAATCAAGATTCCAAGGTTCTTTTGACTTATGTTTTGTGGCTGAGGTGCTTGGAATAAAATAAGAATCATAATCAAAATGATTTGCCATCAGATTATATGTCCATTCTGATGGAGCGAAGACATGGCTTATTGTACCAGTAAGAGCCACAGCATCAAGCATGGTGCGGATGTTTGACAGGGTAAATTCATTTGCAGAACCTTTGAGTGTTGCCTGTCCACTCAGAGTCTTGAGGTGTTTGGGAGAAAGATTGGGAGGGAGTGTGATAGCATAATTTTTGAAAAGCTCTCGCAGATTGGGACAGTTAACAGAGAGATTTCCTGTATATGCGGGGTTTGCGCTCAGAACTTTTTGAACATCAAGATTGCCCTTCAGTGTAAGCCCTACCGTTTGCATGGAAGCTTCTGCAATGTTCAGTGTATCTTTTCCTGAAGAAAAAGATGCTTTACCTGATACAAGAGTTTTTTGCAGTGCGGTACGCATTGTACCACGCCCTTGCACAGAGAGCGTTGAAGGAAGAGCATTGGCAACGATACCTTCCTCACTAAAGGCGAGTTCTCCTGTTGTTTTAAGGCCAAACTCTATAGTGGGGATGAGACCGTTCAAAAGCCATGTCCCATTGAGACGTAGTGTTTCTTTTGTATAGCTGTTGCCACGTGCGAGAGCGACATCAAGCGTGAGATTTTCATATGGGGTTGCTTTTTGTATTCCCTGTCCCAGATTGGGAATCTCTCCCTTGGGACTGTTTGCCTGGACACGCCCATTCATGGTTTTCAGAAAAAGATCAAGGGTACCGCCATAGGCATTGATTTTTCCAGACAGTGAAGAGTTTCCTTTCGGAAGGCGTAATTTGGGAATTTTAAGAGCTTTTTCAACCAGCTCTCCCCGTACATTTGTCAGAGACCCTTCGATGGTATAGGCAAGGTGTTCTTTGTATGATCCAAGAAGAACTTCTCCTTTGCCTTTTCCTTTGTAAAAACCGCCTAGCTGGAAGCCAAGGCGTGTATCTCCAGAAGAGTGTGGCTCGATAACAACATTGACCTTTTGTGCCTCAATGCGGGCGTATTGAACGCGGTCGGCTCCCAAACGAATATCATAGCCCACAAGAGGAGGCGCTTTATGCTTTGCTGGGTCAGATGTTCTTTTGGGGATGGGGGTTAATGGAGGATGCGAAAAATCAGGTCCATCAGGGAACATTGCCAGACTTTCAGGGAGAGCTTTGACAAGGTCGACAAAAGGCGTTCTGAGATCAAGAAATACAACAGGCTTTTTCCAATCTGCCACACCGCCAATACCTGTGAACGTGTATCCCAGTGATGAGGCACGTATATTGGTGACTTTCAGATTTTTCATGGAAAGTGAGAAGTCGAGTGTTGCACGAATGGCGTCCAGTGTACTTTGCAGCCCGCCTGGCATAATACGTGAGAAGCCAAACCATTGGGGAAGACTGAATTTTTCTGCGGTGATGTGTCCTTGCAGGACAAGTTCTGGATCATTGAGTTT
>CAMTOM010000286.1 GCA_947074125.1 uncultured Desulfovibrionaceae bacterium | reverse complement strand
TTTTGAACGAGCGTGGCCCGATATTATAGGAGCCGGTAAGTGATAATTATTAAGAAGAAAAGAGGAGCTATGTCCTGCGTTATGCACGATTTTGGGAAAGAAAAAACTGGACTTTTCAAAATTGATAACTAATATTGATTACGAAGTTTTTATAAGCAATCAATACTGCGACATGATTCGCAGATCAAGAATACTCACATTTAAACTATATCGAGGTTATTACAATGGCTGCTCAATATGAAGTCTACAAATGTATGATATGTGGCAATATTACGGAAGTACTCCATGGTGGTGCTGGTGATCTGGCTTGTTGTGGCCAGCCCATGAATAAACTGACAGAAGGTTCCACAGACGCTGCACAGGAAAAACATGTTCCTGTCATCGAAAAGATTGATGGAGGCTACAAGGTCAGTGTGGGCAGTGTGCCCCATCCTATGGAAGAAAAGCATTATGTGGAGTGGATAGAGCTGGTCGCTGATGGGGTCAGCTATACCCGTTTTCTCAAGCCTGGTGATGCCCCTGTGGCTCAGTTTATGCTTGAAGCCGACCATGTGTCAGCTCGTGAGTACTGTAATCTACACGGGCACTGGAAAGCTGAGCGCTGAGCTTTAACCCCTCATTTATTGGAGAATTTCGATGGATAAGTATGTTTGTGTTGTTTGCGGCTATGAGTATGATCCGGCAGATAATGATAACGTTCCCTTTGAAAAGCTTCCCGAAGACTGGTGCTGTCCTGTGTGTGGCGCTGGTAAAAGCGAATTCTCAAAGGCTTGATTATAATTGCGTAATATGAGGACAGGCGCCTGAAGTTTTTGGCGCCTGTCCTTTTTCTCGTTTGAGCTGTTATACGGAGGAACCATGCAGCCTTTTGAAATAAAAAAAGATATTTTTTGGGTCGGAGCCGTTGATTATGATAACCGTGATTTCCATGGTTATTCTCTTTCTCCGGCAGGTTCGACATATAATGCCTATTTTGTGAATGATGAAAAAAAGGTACTCTTTGATACCGTATCTGCTTCTGCAACAGGTGCTTTGCTGTGTCGCCTTGCGAAACTCTTGCCTTTGGAAAAAGTGGATTACATTGTCTGTAACCATCTGGAGCAAGACCATGCTGGTGCGCTGGCTGAAGTTGTTGCACGCTGCAAGCCTGAGAAAATTTTCTGCTCACAGCTTGGTCTTCAGTCAATGGCTGGACATTTCAATATTGAAGACTGGCCTGTGCAGGCTGTGAAAAATGGGGAAGAAATCAGCATCGGCAAGCGTACGGTGACTTTTGTGGAAACACGTATGCTGCACTGGCCTGACAGTATGGTGTCGTACATTCCTCAGGATAAACTGCTTATCAGTAATGATGCCTTCGGACAGAATATCGCTTCAACACAGCGTTTTGCTGATGAATGTCCACAAGAAGACTTCATGCACACCATTAAAGAATATTATTATAATATTGTACTGCCTTATTCGCCACAGGTTTTGAAAGCCGTACCCCTGGTTGAAAGCCTTGATATTGATATGATCGCTCCTGATCATGGTCTTATTCATCGTGGCAAGGCAAGCTGTCGTTTTATTTTGGATGCCTACCGGACGATGGCAGAGCAGAAGCCTTCACGGAAAGCCCTTATTGTATATGATACCATGTGGCACTCTACAGAAAAAATGGCATCAGCTATTGCCAGTGGTCTGGAAGAAGTTGGTGTGCCCGTGCGTTTGATGTCCATGAAGCGTAACCACCATAGTGCGATCATGTCAGAACTGGCGGATTGCGGGGCTGTGATTGCAGGTTCGCCTACGCATAATAATGGGATATTGCCGCTGATGGCTGCAATGATGACCTATATGAAAGGTTTGCGTCCTAAAAATCGCATAGGCGCTGCTTTTGGTTCGTATGGCTGGTCTGGAGAATCTGCAAAAATTTTGCACGAATGGCTTGCTTCCATGGGAATGGAAATGCCAGCAGATCCTTTGAAGTTCCAGTGGACGCCCAAGCATGAATGTCTGAAGGCTTGCCATGAGATGGGACGCACTGTGGGTGAAGCTCTTAAGAAAAAGTGTGCTGAATAAGCGTATTCTGCAGCGCTACAAAATAAAGCGGGGAGACCATTGGCCTTCCCGCTTTTGCTATTACAAAGAAAACCCCTCGCGAAACGAGGGATGTTGTATGGTCTGACGTATAAGGAACTATTTAGTTATGGTGTGACTGGTATTTAGCTAAGGGGATCTGTTTTTTTGATGGAGCGCGAAACAAAATACAGGGCTTCTTCATAAAGAGTCGGAGACGCGTAAGGAGTCAGCACCCGTGTACGGTTGACACCAACCATGAGAGCAATGATGACACGTGCGGTTTCCATGCTCTGAAGATGGCGGATGGAGCCGTCATTAATGCCGCGTTTGAGCTGCGTTTCAAGAATGCGTGGTACCTGCTCAAACATTTCATTCATGGTGTCCCGATCTGTTTTTGTTTTCATGTCGCTGTATGGGGAGCAGCGTACCAGAACGAGCCAGTTGGAATTTTTGTCTACTGAAAAATCAAGATAGGCACGGCAGAAATTCATAACACCTTCGTAGCCAGTGTTTGTTTTTTCTGTGGCGCTTTGCAGGACACCCTGAAAATGTTCAAGAACGTCCAGACCGGCAGCAAGAAAGAGTTTTTCCTTGTTGCCATAATGGTGTGTGAGCAAGCCGAGTGCTACGCCAGCTCGCTCAGAAATCTTTTTAAAGGTTGTTTCCACATAGCCGTATTCGCCAAAAAGCTCTTTGGCGGCCTGAAGAAGAGCATCTTTTTTTGTCTGATTCATAGTATGTCTGGTCAAACGCTTTGTAGAAAATGTTTACGGGTACATTTTTTTGTGAGCTCGAAATGTGATTGTGTTGCTGAGGTGAAACATAGCCGCCCGCAAAAGAGAGGCGGGCGGGATGTATTTTCAACAAATCAACCTACAAAAAAACCAGAAAAGTATTACAAGAAAAAAAATACATTTGCTGTGGCACAAGGTACATCATAATCATATCATTCTTATGATCTTATAGGCTT
>CAMTOM010000285.1 GCA_947074125.1 uncultured Desulfovibrionaceae bacterium | reverse complement strand
ATTACTTGGGAGGAGGTGTGCTGGACAAGGGCCGAAATCTAATTACCAAGGGGCGGCGGGTGACGTGTCCCCGCGGGTGGGTCGTGTCGGGCGATGGCCTGGAGTGCCTGGGCACAATTTTTGAAGCTACGGGTGGGGGGGCCGAGCTGGTCAAGAGAAGAACCGTATGCAATGAGACCATGGCGTGAAACTCGTACGTATGAGGGTTTCAATCCCACGCAGCCGCAGAGTGATGCGGGTTGGCGGATGGAACCGCCGGTATCTGACCCAAGGGAGGCAAAGCACTGGCAGGCGGCAACAGATGCCGCAGAACCACCACTGGAACCTCCAGGGACGTGTGCGGTATTCCACGGATTGCGTGTTACTTTGTAGGCGGATGATTCGGTAGTGGAACCCATGGCAAATTCATCCATATTATTTTTGCCGAGGATAATGGCACCTGCTTCTCGAAGCTTTTGTACTGCAAAAGCGTCATAGAAGGGAACATGGTTTTCCAGAATACGCGAACCTGCTGTTGTTGGCATTCCCTGTGTATTGAGCGCATCCTTAATGGTGATAGGCACTCCCCAGAGAGGGCGTGAGGGATCGTAGCCTTGCCTGTCCAGAGCACAAGCGGCTTCCTGTGCCCGGGCAGCGTCATAATGCAGCAGGGCATTGATGTGAGGTTCTGTGGCACGTATCCGCTCAAGGCAGGCTTCTGTAGCAGCTTGTGCGGTGAGAGTTCCTGAAGCAAAGGCTTTTTGCAGGTCAGTGAGAGAAAGCGTACAGGGGGTAGTATTCATAATGGTGTTGGCGGGGTTAAACGATACGGGGAACGATAAAGTATTGTCCATCCTGTTCGGGAGCGTTGGCGAGAATGGCGTCGTGGCTGCGCGTCGCTGCTGCCGTGTCCTCGCGGAAGGCGTGCGTGTGCTGTGCTGGGCTGTAGAGAGGTTCAATGGCTGAGGTGTCTATGGCTTCCAGCACGGTCATGTATGAAAGTATAGGTAGGGAGTGTCTTGGGGGGGGGGTCGTGTGGTTGTCTTCACCGGTGAGGGGGGAGAGGGGATCACTGTGGGCGAGTTGATGGGTCGTGCATTTGCCGGTACGAATGTAAACTCCATTTGTGAGAAAGAAGGATGGCAGGAGCAAATGGAGACCCGATACGGGAAGTATCGGGTCTCCCTGCTGTCTTGAAGTGTTGTGTTATTGTGTTGCTTTTTCCAGTTCCAGCTTATGTGAGGGGCGCGGTACAGGCGACAGAGCGGAAGGGCTGTTGCCATCCTGTGCGACTCCCTGTGATGTTTCACCTGAGAGGATTTTGGCGCGCAGCGTTTTGAAACGAGGCACGTCAACGACTGTCATCCCTTTGCTTGTGGGGGTGAAAAGATAGAGTGACTGACGGGCTTTACCGCTGTCATTCCAGGAAAGGGGAGCAATGCTCCAGCGCATGTTCTGCGCTTGCTGGGCGCGTTTGGTTACATTGGCAGGGGGTAACTGGTTGTTGATACTCATGCTGGAGGCAAAGTGAACAAAGTCATAGCCCAAGCCTACCCAGAAATCGGCTCCGCCGGAGATCATGAGGGCAGAAGGCATGTTGTCATTATTCCAGGCGCCAGGGAAGACGGCCAGGGAATATTTGTCAGCCTGTGGCACAAACTTGCCTGTAAGACCCTGTTCCCAAAGTGTGGTTCCGAGCATGACCATTTTATTGTCGCCGTAGTACAGGAAGCTATTGGTCAAGGGATCCATATTCTTCCAGCGATCGGGCAGGAAGATGGCGTCAGGAGCAGGTTTTCCTGTCTTTTTGGTGTCCATCATGGCGCCAACGGTATCTGTCCATGTGATGCTGGCATCTGGCTCATAGGAAAGTGTTGTGACTGCAGCTCCAAATTTGGGGGCGCGGTTCTTGAAGAGATCCATCATACCTTTGCCATAGGTATCGTCAGGATAGAAAACGCCTATGTTTTTCACGCCCAGTGTATCTACAGTGAACTGGAGCAGTGTATCAATCTGATCCTGATGTGAGGGGAAGAAGCGCCATGCGATCATGCCTTCTTCTGTCTGGTCAGCAAGCTGGGGGAGGAAGGTAAAGAAGTGACGCTGCTTGAGCAGTGAAGCTTCTTTTGCCTGTTGATATGCCTGCGTTTGTAAGGGGCCACCCACGACAGTACATGTTGCCGGTAACTGATTGAGCTTCTGTATCCAGTTGGCTTCATCGGTATCAATGAATTCAATTTGCAGCTTGAGACCATCCTGTCCCAGTTCTTGCTGTGCGACTTCTGCACCGGTACGGATTTTCTGACCGATACTGGCGACAGGGCCACTGGCTGGTAAAGCCAGAACAACGCAATCTCCCTGCACTTCTTTGGTATCGGTATTCATAATGGCATCGGGCAGGCTCTGATCAGCAAAAGATCCGGAGACTTTTGCCAGCAATGCGCTGCTTTCCTGAGGATTTTTGGATGCCAGCCGACGAGCCTGTTCGAGGAAGAGGACGGAGGAAGGGAAGAGACCTTCACGACCTGCTGGAGTTTGCTGGATAAACTGTGTCAGGTTGTTGGCTCGCATGTAGCGGGCTTCGTCTGCCATGTATTGTTCAAGCATGGCCTTTTCATGCGTGTTCTGAACTTGATAATGGTTGCGCAGCAAGGTCAGTGCCTGACCAATCTGTGTGGTATTAAATGAGCGTCCGATCAGAATAATACCCGCGACAGCGCGCAAACCCGCAGGATTTGAGGTGACATGCCAGACACTTTGTGCTTTGGAGATGGCTCTGGCGGGAGGAAGTCTGCGGGTGCAGAGGAACCATCCATTTTGCCATCCTGGAAGGGTATTTGCCCCAGGAACATTTTTTTCCCAGTCTTCCAGTGTCTTGAACCCTACAGTGGCTTTGTCATTTGCTGCAGCAGCGGCAGCAAGGCGTTCGTATGCCCCATTTTTTTCTGCGGGCGTAATATTTGGAGCCTTGAGTACTTCCGCTACCCGCTTTTTTGCCCTTGTCATTTTATTGCATTCCCATGCTCCACCACTTTCCACGACTACTGGCATTTCAAC
>CAMTOM010000284.1 GCA_947074125.1 uncultured Desulfovibrionaceae bacterium | reverse complement strand
CTTCTTCAGACTGCGGGCGACAATGCTGAGACAGACGTCACGTAACCCCGCTGTCGAACCGAATGCAACAAGACGATTGCATATTTGGTGGGAGCACTTGATAATGATCAGAAAAAAAAGATACAGGCAGCCACCCACGAAAAAGAATCGCGTCAAAGACAAGAACAGCAACACTTTTTTGCCGCACTCAGCAATATCTATGATGAAATTTATGAAATCAATCTGGATGCGGCACTCATACGCACTATTCACAGTACGCGCTTCATAGCCCCTCACTCCAACCTCAAGGAAGTGGGACTTGAAGGGCTTATGAAGCAAGTCGCACATGACAATATCTACCCTGAAGACCAAAACACCTTCAAAGAATTTTATGCTCTTTCCACTATCCGCTCTGCCATTCTCGGTGGTCGCCCTTTCTTAATGGCGGAATTTCGCCAGAAAACACGCTTGGGCAATGAATACCGCTGGGCATCGCACACCCTTTTCCCTTTACGCATTAAAGGAGAGGGGGAAGAAGCGTATCTTGTCTTTATTATGGATGTGCATGAGCGCAAAAACAATGAAGAACTCAGCCGGCAAAAGCTTTTCCTGGAACGGCTCCGCCGTGACGACCAGCGCTACAAAGCCATTGTCGAACAAACAGACACGCTTGTATTTGAATGGCGTGACAATAGCTCCGAGCGCTATATTTCTCCTGAAATACCACGGCGCTTCACTGGCAGCTACGATAAACGTGATTTTATGGATATCTGGCAGGAAGATCACGTTATCCACCCCAATGACCTGCCCCTCTTTATGGGTTTTCTGGTACAGCTACGCTCAGGCGAACGCCAGGCAGAAGTCATTGTACGCCTCCGTAAACGTACTGGAAACTATATCTGGTGTCGCGTTGCTTTCACCTCCATGAGTGACCCCACTGGTGGCAGACGTACTGTCGGCACCATCAATGATGTTGATGGCGAAACTCGCGCCAATATTTCATTGAAATATCGTGCAGAATACGACCCCATTACCGGCATTTACAATATGAAAACCTTTTTCGACAATGCCGAAAAACTGCTCAATAACAATCCAGACAGAAACTACTACATCGCACGACTCGATATTGACCGATTCAAAGTTATCAACGAACTCTACGGTATCGAGGAAGGTAATAAGCTTCTACGCAATATTGCCAAAGTTCTGACAGATAAATTTGCTGATGAAGCCGTCTATGGCCGCATCAGTGGTGATATTTTCTGTATTTGCCTGCCTTCTGAAGAAGAAGAGCTGATCCCAACGCTGCAAACTATCAGCGAAGCTCTGGCACCCTATCCCTTACCTCACAAAATCAGTGTCTATTTTGGGATATGCCGTGTAGAAAACAGAAATATCCCTGTGCATATCATGTGTGACTGGGCCAATCTGGCGCTCAAGACCGTAAAAGGAAGCTTCTTTACCAATTACGCCTTCTATGATGGCACCTTGCGTGCGCGCATTATGGAAGAGAAAAAGATTGAAAATGAGATGAACGAAGCCCTGACTTCAGGTCAGTTTCAAATCTACTTGCAGCCTAAAGTTAATATTGGCACAGGAGAAATTATCAGCGCCGAGGCATTAAGTCGCTGGCTGCATCCCGTCGAAGGGCTGATTCTGCCTGGACGCTATGTTCCTCTTTTTGAGCGCAACGGTTTCATCAACAAACTGGACGAAAACATTTGGCGCCAAACCTGTATGGCATTGCGTTCATGGCTGGATCGAGGCTACACCCCACCCTCCATTTCCGTTAATATTTCACGCACCCATTTCCACGATCCCGATCTTTGCAACAAACTCTTACGCCTTGTAGAAGAGTTCCAAATCCCCCCCAAACTTCTGGAACTGGAACTCACCGAATCTGCTTACTTTGACAACGAGCAGCGTATTATTTCCATTATGCATGAGCTGCAACAGCACGGCTTTCTCTTCTCTATGGACGACTTTGGTACAGGCTATTCCTCTCTCAGCATTCTGAAAAGCCTGCCGCTCAATATTGTCAAACTCGATCGAAGCTTTTTGAATGAAAGCATGGGCACAGAGCGCGGGCGTACCATTCTACGTCATCCTCTTGCCATGGCCAGAGACATGAATATGCGCGTCAGTGCAGAAGGCGTCGTGCACAAGGAAAATGCCGTACCCCTCCTCTCCTCACCCTCACATTATCCATCGGCCCACTACTATTCACCGCCCCTCCCTCTGGCCGATTTTGAAGCGCTGACCTTCAAAAAAGAACAACCTTTCACTGTGGCACCAGAAATTCTTGCCATAAAGACACGACTTGAAAAAGAGACTCGAAAGAAAAAACACTAACCTTCACCCTTGATAGTACCTAACTATATGGACAGGTATACCATAAGCGAATATCCTGTATACATCATACTCAGAAACAGACTCTTCACAGGATAGCTTGCATGAAACCATTCTACCAGGGAAAACTTGACGTTTTCTGCGCACTGTATGCCGTTATCAATGCCTTGCAGATAACACACGGTATCCGCACCCTCAAAGGACGAGATATCCTGAACGATACCTTGCTGCATCTCGCCACAGACAACGCCCGCTTCAGTATGATACTGCACCAGGAAACAGATTATAGCGAAATTATTGATGAAATGCTTTTACAGCAGTCACAAGAATACCCACTCCACAGTGAGTCTCCCTTTGTTTCTGCTCCTGCTCCCTATCCCACCCAATTTTGGAATGCGTGTAAAAACTGGATGGAAGCAGGAGATCAGCGCACCATACTGTTTCGCTTCTTCCGGTACCTTTTTCCGCATACAGAACCGATAAACCGTCACTGGACAACACTGGCATCCTTGGATGAACACGCACTGTATCTTTTTGATTGCAGTAATGAACCCGAAGCGATTTCCTGCATCCAGCGAAATGCTTTCAGCACCCGCCAGGAAGAAAAAGACGAACACCTCATCTATATCCAACCAGAAAGCGTCCGATTTGTAACTCTAGTTCTAGAAAGATTCTCTACCTATCCTCCTTACCTCTATCTTTACCCTCACCC
>CAMTOM010000283.1 GCA_947074125.1 uncultured Desulfovibrionaceae bacterium | reverse complement strand
GAAGAGTGATATATCAGTAATCCTCACCAACACAGATAGACAGGGAATATGTGTTATTTTATGGGGAGCAGAAAAATCAAAATAATGAAATTAAATGCGAAAAACAATAAACTATGCGGGAAAAGAGAAGATTTGGCGTCAATAAACAAGCTCTCTGTTTTGCTAACAAAAAACAATTCTGTACTGAAGTAATGTTACAATGAACACATGAAGATTGGTGTTGAGGTATTTTCGGCCATAATGCTCGCTATTGCAGTAATGCCGCCAAAGAACATTTGAGCGCAAAGATATTATATGTAATAACGATTGTTTAGCGGTCAGCACACTTTTTTCTACTAATGCTACACACAAACAAACAAAGATCATCTGCTATAGTGGCAAAATATCTATTGATGTCGCCTGTCTCGCCATGATTTTTTTTACATGCTGTTCTTCAGGCAGCTCTTCAATAGAGCATGACTGACCTGCGTGCTGGAAAATAGAATCTAAGCCATTTTCAATGCTTTTTCCATCTATTACGTCTATGACAATAGAGTGTAAATATTTATTATTATGCTATAAAAAAACTTCATTTCCATATTTCTTTTTTCATGCCGCAAGAAAAAAACCATGTACTAATCAAATAACAATACACGTACCATGCTCCCCTCTTCCAATCCTTCACAAGCCGCCGGAATATGTATCAGACCATGCGCCTGTACAAGCGTGCGTAAAAGACCGGAAAGCCCTGGTATGGGCAGCGCCTCTGGCAATACATCACTCCCCGCCTCAAGACGCACCCGCACAAAATCTTCACGCCCCTGACGAGAGGACGTATTCCGCGCAAGACGCGCCTGCACCTGTGGCCAGCGCGTTCTGTCAAAGACATGTGCCGCCCCAGCCAGACGCCGCAAAAAGGGTTGTCCCAAAACACGTACGACAACCTGCGCGGACGTCACCTGCCCAGGCAGCCCCCAAATGCTTTTTCCGCCTGCTGTCGCCAGAATAAGAGGCTTTCCAGGAGAGAGCGCCACACCATGACAAAAAAGCTCCATATCAGGCAATGCCTGCAAGGCCGCGAGTGTAAAATCACGAATGCCAATGGACGATCCCCCCGAAAGAAAGACCACATCGGCACACGCTAAAGCCGCATGCAAGCGGTCGCGCAATGCCTGTAGTTCATCTGGTACAATACCCATACAAACAGCTTCTGCGCCTGCCTGCCGTATCATGGCGGCGAGCGTATAGGTATTCACATCACGAACCTGCCCTGCTGCGGGGGATGTATCTGGCGTTACCAGCTCATCGCCTGTAGAAATAATCGCCACACGCGGGCGGGAAAATACCGAACAGCCCACAGATCCCACAGCCGCGAGCAAACCAAGCTCTTGTGGGCGCAAGACACTCCCCACCTCCAAAACGCATTCCCCCTGCCGTGCGTCTTCACCGCGACGAAGCACATGCTCCCCTGGGGGAACAGGACGACGAATTTCAATACAATCCGCTCCCATATCCAGTGTATGCTCCACCATAACAACAGCATCCGCGCCAGCAGGCAGACAGCCCCCTGTGACTATTCCAGCACACTGCCCTGAACGAACGCCAAATGCTGCGGGACGCTCAATGGCAACATTACCGACCCTATCAAGATAGCAAGGATTTCCCTCCGAACAGCCAAAAGTATCCGCCGCAACAAGCGCATAACCGTCCATAGCAGAACGGCTTGCCTGTGGGACGTCATCTTGCGCATATACCGCACGCGCCAACACTCGCCCCTCAAGCGAGGCCTCAAGCGATACCTCTTCTTCCGGCAGCGGGGCAAAATTTTCCAGATACTGTTCAACTTCCGCAAGACTGCGGACGGAAAAAAAATCATGCTTCATATATGCTCCTTATTCTACAGAACATTCTATGTTATTTTTAATAACTGGCACGCATCATCATTCTGCGAATACCACAAGAAGAATTGCCAATACTGCCCCAACCTGATAGGAGTGCGCCATGCAAACACGCTCTCAGGGCATTTTCTGTGCTCTTTTCGCTACAATTATCTGGTCTGGCAATTTTATCGTTTCCAGAGCCATCGCTCAGGAAATTCCCCCACTCCAACTCAATTTCTGGCGTTGGGCTCTGGCATTTTGCTGTCTCTTCCCCTTCTTTCTGCCACATTGGCACAACGACATGCCCATCATTCGCAAGCACATAAAATACCTGAGTTTTATGGGAATATTTGGCGTTGGCGTTCTGAATCCTCTGGTATACAAGGCCGGACAAACTACAGAAAGTCTCAATATGGCACTGCTGGTGCCCACGGCTCCTATCATGATTATGATTTTTTCACGCATTTGTTATGGTGAACCGATTACACGTCGCCGCCTTTGCGGTCTTGTTCTTGTGCTTGCTGGCGTTATTGCCGTTGTGACACGCGGCAGCCTGGAAAACCTGCTGCATATACGCTTTACTTCTGGCGACTTCTGGGCACTGGGGGGCGCGCTTTCCTTTGGTCTGTATTCACTGCTTATGCGCAAACGCCCTCAGGAACTTTCGGCTACAGGATTCAATACCGCCACTTTTGGACTTGGCTTGCTCTACAGCCTTCCCCCTGTTTTGCTGGAAGCATGGTTGCTGCCTCTACCTCAAATCAATGCCAATGTCATCGGCGGCATTGTCTACGCGGGTGTGGGCTGCTCTTTCATCGCTTTTTGCCTTTGGACAATGGCCATAGACCGTATTGGCGCGGTACTGTCCGGCTTTGTGTACTATACGCTTCCTCTTTTTGCTGCCATCGGTTCCATTCTCATTTTGAATGAAAAACTGCTTCCGGCACATTTCTGGGGAGGCCTGCTGATTATCAGCGGCATTCTGACAGCCACAATCCCCACACGACAACACGCGCACACTGTCACGCCTCATAAAAGCAGCTCAACATAAGCCCAGCAGCCATGCACCACTACACGAACCTTCCATCCCCTCCCACCCTCCTTCCTCTTTTCAGAACATTTCATCATCATCCATATACCCTACTAAACATCCCATTAGTCAAAACACCACTCACTCATTCCCA
>CAMTOM010000282.1 GCA_947074125.1 uncultured Desulfovibrionaceae bacterium | reverse complement strand
TTATTCATGGTGGCATGCTGCCCAAAGTCGGCGCCTGCCGCCATGCCCTTGCCTGTGGCTGTCAGCGTTCCCTGATTCGGGATGGTCGCGCACCCTCAAGTCTTGAGCGCTATCGTATCAATGGTGAGGATCTCGGCACTATCATCGAATAAAAAAAAGAAGACTAAGAGGACGCATCCTACTCTCCACAGAGTATGCACATTGACAAGCGCCATTCTCTCTTTTATCTCACTTCCGTATATTGGTCTTGTCTTTTTTATTTTTTTGTCTTTTTGCTTTTTACTATAAAAGCACTGCCCATAGCAGTGCCTGTGAGGATTACCATGAAAAGAGCGCTGATTACCGGCATTACCGGTCAGGATGGTTCCTATCTCTGCGAATTTCTTCTGGAGCGGGGCTATGAAGTGCATGGCATCAAACGTCGTGCCTCTTCTTTCACTACGGAACGTCTGGATCATCTTTATCATGGTGTCAGTGGCAGACAGAATAATTTGCATTTGCACTATGGCGATCTGGCAGACTCATCCAATCTGGTTCGCATCATGCAGGATGTGCAGCCACACGAAGTATACCAGCTCGCCGCACAGAGTCATGTACAGGTTTCTTTTGAGTGTCCTGAGTATACTGCTGATGTTGATGCCCTGGGCCCTCTTCGCTTACTGGAGGCCATACGCCTTCTGGGGCTTGCTGAAAAAACCCGTTTCTATCAGGCCTCTACCTCTGAACTTTTCGGCAAGGTGCAGGAATTTCCCCAAACAGAGCGTACGCCCTTCTATCCGCGCAGTCCCTATGCCTGTGCCAAACTCTATGCGTACTGGATTTGCGTTAACTACCGCGAGGCATACAATATTTACGCCTGTAATGGCATCCTCTTCAATCATGAATCACCCCGCCGTGGCGCGACCTTTGTCACACGCAAAATCACACGCGCCCTTTCCCGCATCGGTCTCGGTCTGCAAAAGACGCTCCTGCTTGGCAATATGGATGCCTTGCGCGACTGGGGACATGCACGGGACTATGTTCACATGCAGTGGCTCATGCTCCAGCAAGAACAGCCTGAAGACTTTGTTATCGCCACAGGACGCCAGATCACCGTGCGTGATTTTGTCCGCGCGGCTGCGGCAGAACTGGGTATCACCCTGCGCTTTGAAGGGAAAGGACTTGAAGAAAAAGGTTTTGTAGAGTCCATAGACACGGCTCTCTTTTCCCGTCACCTCCCCGATAAGACAGAGTTCTCCTGCACACTACAACCAGGGGATTGCATTCTCGGCGTTGACCCACGTTATTTCCGCCCCACAGAAGTGGAAACGCTTTTGGGTGATCCCACCTATGCGGCTCAGCGCCTCGGCTGGAAACCAACCACGACTCTTGAAGAAATGGTCAATGAGATGGTACACGCAGATATGCAGATTGCTCTTGAAGAAACACTCCTGCAAAATGCTGGCCTTACCCATCGCTCACCACAGCACTCCTGATATAAAGGAGTTGCGGTATGGGAAAGCAGGCTCTCATTATTGGAATTTCAGGCCAGGATGGTAGCTATCTGGCACAATTTCTCCTTCAAAAAGGATACCGTGTTTTTGGCACTTCGCGCCAAAGCCTACCTCTTTCCAATCATGTGCGCCTGGGCATTGCAGAGCATGTGCGCCTGCTTTCTCCTGATCTGCATGACAGTAACAAGGTACGTGAGCTTTTGGCGCAAAGTGCGCCTGATGAAATATATAATCTTGCAGGACAAAGTTCTGTAAGCAAATCCTTTGAACAACCTCTGGAGACTTTTCAGAGTATTGCGCACACCAATCTTGTCTTTCTGGAAGCTCTCCGGCAGGAAAGAAGCACTACGCCCTATTTTTATGCTGGCTCAAGCGAATGCTTCGGTGACAATCCAGAACCTGCGACAGAAAGTACCCCTTTTGCCCCAACAAATCCGTATGCCTTTGCAAAGGCTTCTGCCTTCTGGCAAACAGCCACCTATCGGCAAAATTATGGACTCTTTGCCTGTACAGGCATTCTCTTCAACCATGAATCCCCTTTACGACCTGACTATTTTGTCACGCACAAAATCATCCGCGCCGTATGCCAGATTGCTCAAGGCTCAAAAGAACTGCTGTCACTGGGAAATCTCGATATTGCCCGCGACTGGGGCTATGCTCCTGACTATGTGGATGCCATGTGGCGCATGCTCCAGCAAGCCCATGCAGAAGACATTATTTTAGCCACAGGTATCACCATCACATTACGAGACTTTGTCAGCATAGCTTTTCAGGAAATAGGGAAAGACTGGCAGGAATATGTCTGTGCTGATGCAACGCTTTTGCGCCCCTCTGATATTCGTGTGAGCAAAGCGCATCCTCAAAAAGCCGAAATATGTTTGCAGTGGCGTGCGACATCCACCCCACAGGATCTTATTCGTAAGCTTATCGCAGCAGAAATGGAGCAATGCCGCATATAATGCGCAACTTTAACAACACAGTGCCGACATTCATTTATTGAGATAGGATCTCATGAATGCCGGCACTGTTGCTTATAATTATATTTTTTCTGGTATAATTATGGTTTTGTGGTCAGCAGTTTACGATAATCCTGCAATAGCGCTACATTTTCCTCAGGAAGCTGTGGATATTGTGGATCCATTTTCTTCATCGTATTCTTCACAATTTCTGAAATAAGCGTTCTGGCATACCACTTTTTGTCCGCGGGTATGACAAACCACGGAGCATGCTTTGTGGCAGTGCCGTTTATGGCATCCTCATAAGCCTGCATATAGTCATCCCAACATGCTCTTTCTGTCACATCTGAAGTAGAGAATTTCCAGTTTTTTTCATTTTCATCAATGCGACTCAAAAAGCGGCGATTTTGTTCTTCGCGGGATATGTGCAAAAAGAACTTCAGCACAGTTATGCTATTGTCATATATATAACGCTCCAGCTTGTTTATTTCCTGATAGCGGCGTTTTATAACATTACAATCAAAGAAACGCTCTGGCATATTTTGATTTTTGTACTGTTTGTTTACTCTCCCGAAATGCACGTCTTCCTTGTGGGACCACTTTGACATAGTGG
>CAMTOM010000281.1 GCA_947074125.1 uncultured Desulfovibrionaceae bacterium | reverse complement strand
AAGAAAGAGAGCGCACAGTCTCCACGCAGAGAAAAAGACGCAAACCAGATGGCTCCAACAACGCCCAATAAACGGCCGCCAAGCATGGCACCAGGGATATGGCCGATTCCTCCAAGAATGGCGGCTGTAAAGGCTTTGAGACCATACATCCATCCCATGGTAAAATCTATCTGTCCATAATAAATGCCTACAAGCAGCCCTGCCGCACCACCAAGCCCAGGCCCAATAAGAAACACCAGCGAAATCACACGATCCACATTGATTCCCATCAAGCGAGCTGCACCCTGATCAATAGCCACAGCACGAATGGCTGCCCCGATACGGGTACGCTGAATAAAGGTATGCAAAGCCAGCATCAGTCCCAAAGTTATCAGAATAACCATGATACGAATGCCAGGGACTGTGAAGGAACCAATCGCAATGGTAAAATCTGGTCGCCATTCTTCAGGATACACATACAAGCGTGCACCATAAATAAGCATAATGGCATTTTGGAAAAAGATAGATGCCCCTAGTGCGGAAACAACAGCCGACAAACGGCTTGCCGCACGCAATGGGCGGTAGGCTGCCCGCTCCAGCAGACAGCCCACCAAGGCCACTAAAAGCGCTACCATAATGAAGACTGCCAGTAGCACCAGCACCGGAGACAACATCCCCGCCAATCCTGAGCTGACCAGTAATGTCAGACCAAGATAGGCTCCAATGGTAAACAGATCACCGTGAGCAAAGTTGATAAGCTTGAGCACACCATACACCATGGTATAGCCCAAAGCGACCAGGGCATATATGCCCCCCACAGCGAGTCCATTAAGAAGTTGTTGCAGGAATTCTTCCATGAAAACTCAAAACACCTTATGGTTGGAGAACGAAACGCCCATCAGCGTCGACTTTATACAGACGATAAAAGGCACCACGGCGATCACCCTTCTCATCAAAACCAAGTTCACCTGTCAAGCCGCTAAAGTTCTCCAGTTTTTTGAGATATGCTGCCATATCTTTTGACTTGAGCTGTCCATTTGCAATGGCAGATTCAATAACTTTGTAGGCGTCGCCAGCAAGTACAGCCCATACCGAACCAGGCAGGGAAGAATGAGCACCTTTAAAATCTTCAAGGAATTTTCTTGCCACATCAGAATCCAAATCCTGCGGCAATGGAGGACTCACAAAAAGAAAATCTTTTGCGGCTTCAGTTCCGGCAATCTTCACCAGGTCAGGATGGTTGGTAGCGTCCCCCCCCATCACAGCAGCATTCCAGCCCATCTGTTTTTTCTGACGCAACAGCATACCGAGTTCAGGATAATAACCAGTATAGAAAACCAAATCGGCTTCTGTTGCCTTCAATTTGGTTAAGATTGCCATATAATCACGCTCACCAGGGGTCAGCGCATCAAAAAACACGAGTGACATTCCATCTTTTTTCAGAATATCGCGTGTTTCTTCAGCCAAGCCTTTGGCATAGGAGGAGTTATCATGCAGGATAGCAACTTTTTTGAAGCCACCTTTTGTGATCACATCGGCAGCCGAACGCCCCTGAGAGTCATCGCGCGGGCACGTGCGGAAGAAAAGCGGCAATCCTTTTTCGGTAAGACGAATACTCGTTGAACCTGTCCCGATCTGCAACACATCAGCTTCAGCAATGATATTCTGGCTTGCTTCTGTTACAGCAGAACCATACGTACCAATAACAGCCACAACACCATTGGAAATGAGTTTCTGTGCTGCGAGTGCTGCCGTACGGGGATCACCCGCATCATCTTCAACAAACAGAACAATTTTGTTACCGCTCACGCCGCCAGCATTATTGGCAGTATCCACAAGCAGCTTCACAATTTTCTGCATATCCTGCCCTTCAGAAGCCCATTTCCCCGTCAAGGGGCACATCAGACCAATTTTGACATCTTCGGCAAAAACAGCCAACGGCATCGACAGCGCCAGGGCAACAGTGCAGAAAAATAAGCTCAAGCGTTTCATATCCGCTCCTTGTTAAATAGCAGATTCGGGACAATACACCCCATAATAAGGAAAACGCCAGTATAACGCAAAAGCCCAGAAAGCAAAAGTGCTTTTTCAGGCACCCCTCCTCACAAAGATCCACTCTTTCTACAGTTCTTATTCTGGACTTTTTACGGTGTCCCCCCTATTGTGCACAACGATAGATATTCTTAAGGAGCATAAGTTATGATGCGTATTTTTCTTGCTCTTCTGCTCGCCTGTACTCTCAATCTTTTTCTCTTACAGGGAGTTCAGGCAGCCCAATCTTCTAAAGTCGCCCTTTTGCTGGAAGACAGCACAGACAATAATGAATGGTTCCAAACGCTGGCACAGGGCCTTCAAAAAGCACAAGAACAATATGGAATCAGCTATGATGTTCTTGTCTGCACAGATGATGTCAAAGCCAAGCGCCGTCTTTTTCTGGATGCCGCTGCCAAGTATGATCTTGTTCTGGCTGCCACAAAGCCCTTTCATGAGCTTCTCTATTATAACGCAGGCAACTTTCCCAAAACCCATTTTGGTTCTATCGACCTGAGCAATAAGGCCTCCAATATTCTCTCAGTGACTTTTGCTGATGCAGAGGCCGCGTTTCTCGGAGGAGCCATTGCGAGCCTCTCTCAGGAAAGTCCCACAACTCCCCTTGGCTGGCTCAGTGATAATGAAACTCCCGCAACAATTCGTATGAAAGGCGGTTTTTTAGAAGGGGCACGTTTCATCAATAAAGAGATACCTCTTGAGGAGAGTCAAATGCTGCACGACGCCTCTTCTGAACGTGTTACGGAGACGGCTCTGACATTTTTCAAACGCCATATTCCTGTGGCTCTTACCAGCGGCAATGCCAGTACCGTCACACAAACAGCCGCACAGAAAAACAAGGCACATGTTCTTCTTTTGGATACAGGAAGCACGAAAAATCAAGATGACAGTGTACTTTTTGCCTTCCGCAAACGGGGAGACCTGGCAGTACTGAAAATCGTAGAGGCTTTCACACCAAAGACAGTTAAGGTGAGAGAAGTTGTCCGACGTTCCTGGTCCCATGTAGGCATAGAAATGTCAGACGTGGATTCACTC
>CAMTOM010000280.1 GCA_947074125.1 uncultured Desulfovibrionaceae bacterium | reverse complement strand
GGCACAGGAATACCAGGGCTGTATGGCAAGTGAGGGGTTTAGTCATCAAACCATGAAAAGTTAACGTCGTCAGAAATAGCTAGAGGAGTGAAAGGAAGATCATTGCCATCCACATATACACCAGCTTTGAAGAGTTTATTCTTTCCGGAATTATCCATGGGGAAAACACCAAAGCAGGTGCAATTCTTGTAGCCCTGACCTTCCTTGAAAAGATCAGTGTACAAAGAACCCACAGTATACACGATGGGAAGGTATTTTTCTTCAACAAAAGCCCTGACTTTCTTGAAGCGTGCGGCATACTCTACCAGCTTTTCCTTGCTGGGCATTTCTGCGGTGCCACCAGGAACAATGCCATGAACGTGAGGCATACGCCCACCAAACAAAGCAACCATTTCATGGGCAATGCGACGTACTTCCAAAGCTTCAATATACTGGTCAACGCCCATCTGATTGGCTGCCGCAGGCAGACGATGGTCAGAGTTGGCGTAACGGGGAATAAAAGGAGCTGTGGGAGGACCATCCACAAAGTCCAGTGCTGTCAGGTGATAAAAGTGCAGAATATGCGACTGAAGATAGTTTGCGCCCAGTATGAGGTTTCTTGTCAGGCGGGCATTATCTGTCAGTTTGATACCAAAAGCCGATTCTTGTGCCATTGCTGAGGCGTTGGCATGTGATGTAGGGCAGACGCCACAGATACGCTGTACGATCTGTGTGGAATCGCGTGGATCGCGCCCTTTTAAAATCTGCTCAAATCCACGATACATGCCACCAGAAAGATGGGCATCGACAACCTTGCCGTTTTCAACAACGACTTCGGCTTTGAGATGCCCCTCAATACGGGTGACCGGATCTATGGCAATAACTGTTTTAGCCATGAGTTACTCCTGATATGCTGTAGCAGAGGGATTGATTTTGAGGGTGCTGCTGTGTGTATACATTGCCACCGTCTCAAATGTTTCCTCCGGGTCTTTAGACATTGCTGTAGAAAGGAGATTTTCCGTCAGGGAAATTGGGTTCTGTACAGCCAATACATACCGCATTGGCAACACACCAGTTCACACCACCATTCCATTTGCGCTCAAAGGAGTCACAAAAAGCCTGTGGCCCTTTACAGCCAAGATCATAACGGCAGCCTTTTTTATCTGTGAAAGAGGTGCTCATTTCATCATTGACGTATTGTGGCAGATAAGGGCAGTTGCTATGCACATTGCGGCCATAGAAAGGAATGGGGCGTCCTTGTGAGTCCAGAGCCTTCACCACTTCTTTGAGTCCTTTTTCAAGACCATGCTGCTTGGTGAGTTCAAGGGCAAGGGCGATCGTTCCCACAATCCAGTCCGGCTGTGGAGGACAACCGGAAATGTTGACAACAGGTGTGGCGATATTATGTGCCTCAAGGAAAGAAGATACTCCAAGAGCCTCAGTGACAGAGCCTTTAGCGGCAGGAACGCCACCAAAAGCAGCGCATGTGCCAATAGCAAGAACAGCAGCAGCGTCAGGAGCCAGCTCTTTCATCATATCAACCATGCTGAGTTCGCGATGGCCTGCCTCGCCGATAATACAGTATTTGCCTTCTGCAGCCACGGGAATGGCTCCTTCAACAACAATAAAGAACTGTCCCTTCCAGGTTTTGGCAATGGAGCGCATATGCTCAATAGCCTGTTCACCTTCAGAACCCATAACCGTTGGATGGAATTCCAGGCTGATGAATTTTAGCAGTACATCAGCAATAGAAAGGTTACCATGATTGAGTAATGTAACAGAACAGCCTGTATAACCGTGACCCTGTAACCAAAGTACCGGAGGACGCTTTCCCGTCAGGGTGTCGGCAAAGGCTTCATGGATGGCCGGATGAAACATCTGGGCAACCCCGAAACCTGCCACGGTACCGGTACAGAGTTTGACGAAGTCTCGTCTTTTGAGACTCATAGCTTGCCTCCTCTGGTAAGGCGTTGAAAAAAGAGGATTTTTTTATCAAAACCCACAGTTTATATATTCCCCAACAATAGCTTCCTAATTTTTTTGTGTCAATGCTGCGTAATGAATAAAAACCCTATATGGACAGTGGCTTAGCTGATACTCCTGAAAAGTGAATACCTATAAGGTGTTCGAGGGAGATGCCAAATAAAAAGTATGAGAATAATAAAAACTAATAGTAATCATTATTGACAAGATTTATAGAATGCTTATTGTGGAGGTAAGAAGAAACACGAGTTTACACTAGACACCCCCTAATCCGCTTCGATGGAGCGAAAGGAGACTGGCAATGTCAGATAAGAAACTGACCTTTAACAATGGCGCTCCCGTTTCTAGTAACAATCATGTTCTTACTGCGGGTAAGCGAGGCCCCATGCTGTTGCAGGATGTCTGGTTTTTGGAAAAGCTGGCTCATTTTGATCGGGAAGTGATTCCTGAGCGGCGTATGCACGCAAAAGGCTCCGGTGCCTTTGGAACATTCACAGTAACGCATGATATTAGCCAATATACAAAAGCCTCTCTCTTTTCAAAGATTGGTAAGCAGACAGAGCTGTTTGTTCGCTTTTCAACCGTAGCCGGAGAGCGTCGAGCGGCTGATGCTGAGCGTGATATTCGTGGTTTTGCCATCAAATTTTATACTGATCAGGGCAATTGGGATCTTGTAGGTAATAATACCCCTGTTTTCTTTTTGCGTGACCCTTTAAAATTTCCAGATCTCAATCATGTTGTTAAGCGCGACCCACATACCAATATGCACAATGCTGCTGCAAACTGGGATTTTTGGACGCGCCTGCCTGAAGCACTGCATCAGGTGACTATTGTTATGAGTGACAGAGGTATTCCTGCTACCTATCGTCACATGCATGGTTTTGGTTCGCATACTTTTAGCTTTATCTATAGCAAGAATGAACGCTTTTGGGTGAAGTTCCACTTGACTACCCAACAGGGCATCAAAAATCTGCCGGTTGCTGTAGCTGTCACGCGCACTGGGCACGTTCACGTCAGCCCACAGAGAGCTCTACATGGATCTCCACCACGTGTGCGTTCCGTCGATTGTACTTTCGATCTATGCAGTATTCAGTACATGCGTGACGATACTTCGC
>CAMTOM010000279.1 GCA_947074125.1 uncultured Desulfovibrionaceae bacterium | reverse complement strand
CTGAGATGTGTGGTGCGGACGCAATAAAGTAGCACAGAGAGCGGGAGAAAGGATGAGGGCAACCAGTGCGGAAAGTCCCATAGCGCTCACAATAGTTACAGAAAACTGTCTATAGAGTATACCCACAGATCCAGGCATAAAAGCCATAGGCACAAACACGGATGCGATTACCATGGCGACACCTACCAATGCACCACTGATTTGATGCATGGTTTTTCGGGAAGCCTCCATAGGGCTGAGTCCTTCTCGCAGCATGAGCCGCTCCACATTTTCTACCACAATAATAGCGTCGTCTACCAGCAGACCGATAGCCAGTACAATGCCGAACATGGTTAGCGTATTGATGGTATAGCCTGCTGCGGTCAAAAGAGCACATGTTCCCAGCAAGACTACTGGAATGGCGATGGTGGGTATGAGTGTGGCTCGAAAACTTTGTAAAAACAAAAACATAACGAGGCAAACCAGTACAATGGCTTCTCCAAGCGTTTTGTAGACCTGCCATATCGATACTTCAATGAATTTGGTGCTGTCGTACGTGAAAATGTATTCCATGCCCTCTGGGAAAAATCTTGCAAGTTGTGCCATGGTCGCTTTGACTTCTTTGGCTGTTTCCAAAGCATTTGCTCCTGGTGCCAAACCAAATACAATGGCTCCTGAAGGGGCTCCATTGACTTTGAGAAGGGTGCTGAATCGTTCTCCTTGCAGGGTAACGCGGGCTACTTGATGCAGGCGTAACATGGAGCCGTCAGCATCAGTCTTGAGGATGATATTGCCAAAGTCTTCTGTTGTATTGAGGCGTGATGCAGCATTAACTGTGAAATTGATTTCCTGTCCTGTCATAATGGGGTAGGCACCAGTTTGTCCGCCTGTGCTTTGATTGTTTTGCTGGCGTATGGCTTGTACCACATCGGTGGGGTTGAGCTTGTATTGTGCCATGAGTACTGGATCACACCAGATACGGATAGCGTATTGAGAACTGGGGCTTGTTAACTGTCCCACGCCAGAAATGCGGCTCAAAGGATCTTGGAGGTTGCTTACCAGATAGTCTCCCAAGTCCTGGTCTGACATGCCAGCGCTGGATGTGAGTCCCATAATAAGTAAAATGCCCGCTGAGGACTTGGTAACATTGATGCCCTGTCGCTGTACGGCATCAGGCAGCATGGACATAGCCAATTGTAATTTGTTTTGTACCTGCATCTGAGCGATGTCTACATTGGTACCATTTTCAAAAGTAAAGGTAATGGAAGTGGTGCCCGTTGAATCACTCTCCGAAGCCATGTATAGTAGATTGTCGACTCCGCGTATTTGTTGCTCAATTATCTGCGTTACTGAAGCATCAATAGTTTGTGCTGAGGCTCCTGGGTATCTGGCTGAGACGACGACTTGTGGTGAGGCGATCTCTGGAAACTGTGCCACAGGCAACACCAAAAAAGATAATGCACCTACCAGCATAACCATGATGGCAAGTACCCAGGCAAAAATGGGTCTGGATATGAAAAAATCTGACATGATAAAGCCTTTTGGTGTTTATTGAGGAGTTCGTTCTTTAAGGTGAGAGACGTTGTGATAGTTGCTGAAAATGATAGTGAGTGCTTTGTAAGTCACTCCTATTGTGCTGTTTTTTGAAAGGATTGTGTTGCGGCGTAGTCAGCGCCAGGGAGAGTGGGGGATTCTTGCACATATTCTCCGAGCACTTTTTGCCCTGCACGCACTTTATGCATCCCTTCTACAAGGAGTAAGTCGCCTTTTTTCAGACCTGCGCCTATGAGCCACTGACCTTGATAGTCGCGCTCAATGTCGATGAGGCGCGGGCTTACTTGGAATAGGGTATTGCTCTTAGTGGAGGCATTTTCCTGAGCAGTTTCAAGTACAAAAACCTGGGCTTTGTTACGAGTGTCGCGAGTGACGCTTTTTTGTGGAATGAGAATGGCTTTGTGGCGTACGCCTTCTACCAGCTCTGCCCGCACAAACATGCCTGGAAGCAGCAAGCTATCGGGGTTGTCAAATTTTGCGCGCACTGTCACTGACCCTGTATTTTCCTGTACTGAAACGTCGGAAAAAAGAAACTCTCCTTCCACCCATTCTGCTGTACCCAAACGCATGAAAGGTGTGCCGTCTTCCAGGTGTAAACGTACCTTGGTGGTTTGTGCAGTGTTGTGGAGTCTTCCATCAGCGAGTGCTTTTTGCAGGTGCAAGAGCTGTATGCTAGGCTGGGTAACATCAATGTAGACGGGGCTTAGTTGATGAATCATGGCCAGGGGCTGCGTTTGATTTTGTGTTACCAAAGCACCCTCGGTAATAAGAGAGCGTCCAATGCGCCCGCTCACAGGGGCAGTAACTTTGGTGTATCCCAACTGGATTTCGGCAGTCTCTAGCGCTTGTTTTGCCGCTTCAATATCAGCGAGTATTTGCTTATGAGCAGCCACAGCATCATCTTTGTCTTGTATGCTCACAGCTTTTTCTTTCACAAGCATACTACGTCTTTGAGCTAGCAGGCGTGCGGCTTCTTCATTGGCGGAGACGCGCTTGAGGTTGGCTTTGGCATTATTATAAGCAGCCACATACAGAGAAGGGTCAAGCTCATATAAGACCTGTCCTGCCTTCACATCCATACCTTCTTCAAAGAGACGTCGGACAACAATACCCCCCACTTGTGGGCGTACTTCTGATACGCGAAAAGACGCTACACGTCCTGGGAGTTGCTTGGTGAGAGTCACTGTTTGTGCCGTTACTGTTTGGTAATGGACGCGCTGTAAGGATGGAGGTGTTTCAGCGGCCTCACTGGAACAACCCTGCATCATATATATAGCAGAAAGTAGAGCTGCGCCGCGCAGTATATATCCAAAAGTCATATGACCTCCTCATTGTCCTCCTCGTACTTGTGATAATTAATATACACATACGGGATCGGGGTGAAACAATCTACGCTACTCTCTCAGTACTCCTCACTGTCCTATCTGATGATCTGTAAAGGCCTATGGGTAATGAGGGTTAGTCGCAGCAACATTAGTATAGATTATCTTTAGCGGGGTAAGTAATGGATGTTATGGCTCAAATAGCGGCCTCTATGCAGTACTTCTTAAC